>NZ_JBFNFI010000008.1:0-79765 GCF_046035495.1 Helcococcus sp. KG196 | reverse complement strand
GAGAACACGTAAGTGTTCTTTTTTTGTTGAGTTAAATTAAATAGATATAGACTAAATTATGTAATTTTTTTATAATTTCTAATAATAATACTGGATTTTATAACGTAAATTTGGTAAAATTATACTGTATCAATTTTGATAAAAATTTATTTAATGGGGGACAAATAAATGAGTAAAATAATAGTAGTTGGAGCTAATCATGCTGGGACAGCAGCTATTAGAACTATTTTAAATAATTATCCTGATCATGAATTGACAGTTTACGATAGTAATAACAATATTTCATTTTTAGGATGTGGAATGGCACTTTGGATTGGAAATCAAATTTCTAAACCGGATGGACTTTTTTATGCAAGTAAGGAAGAATTTGAAGCAAAAGGTGCTAAAGTATTTATGGAATCTGAAGTTTATGATATAGACTTTGATGCAAAAAAAGTTTTCGTAAGATTTAAGGATGGTAAAGAAATAACCGATAATTATGATAAATTAATATTAGGTACTGGATCATTGCCAATTACTCCAAATATACCGGGAAAAGATTTAGAAAATGTTCAACAAGTAAAAATATATCAAAATGCTGTTGAAGTTGTTGAAAAATTACATAATCCGGATATTAAAGATATTACTGTAGTAGGTGCAGGATATATAGGAGTTGAACTTGTTGAAGCTTTTGAAAGACATGGTAAAAATGTTACTTTGATTGATATTACTGAGACTGTTTTACCTGCATATTATGATCAACCATTCACAGATTTGATGAGAAAAAATTTGAAAGATCATAATATTAACTTAGAACTTGGTCAAATGGTTAAAGAAATAAAGGGAATTAATGGAAAGGTTAGCTCTGTTGTTACAGATAAAAAAGAAATTAAATCTGATATGGTAATTATGTGTATTGGATTTAGACCAAATACATCACTTGGAGAAGGTAGGTTAGAATTATTTAAAAATGGAGCATATTTGGTAAATAAAAAACAGGAAACAAACATAAAAGATGTATATGCAATTGGTGACTGTGCAACTATTTATGATAACTCAATTGATAATATTAACTATATTGCATTGGCATCAAATGCTGCAAGAAGTGGTATTGTTGCTGGACATAATGCATCTGGTGGTAATGTGGAATCGAATGGTGTTCAAGGTTCAAATGGTATTAGCATTTATGGATTAAATATGGTATCTACAGGTATTACTGTTGGAAAAGCTGAAAAATTAGGTATTGATGTATTATATACTGACTATGATGATACTCAAAAACCAGGATTTATTGAAACAAAAAATCCAAATGTAAAGGTAAGAATTGTATATGATAAAAATACAAGGGTAGTACTTGGGGCACAGATGGCTTCAGAATATGATATGTCGATGGGGATTCATATGTTTTCATTGGCTATTCAAGAGGGAGTTACAATTGATAGATTAAAATTATTAGATTTATTCTTCTTGCCTCATTTTAACCAACCATATAACTATATTGCATTAGCAGCAATAAATGCAAAATAACATATTAAGTTATATTTAGGGATGTTATAAATTTAGTAAAAAATTGTCATTGTTAATGGCAATTTTTTATATTTTAAATGAAATAAAATTTCCTATGTTATATAATTAAATGTATATAAGTGGAAATTTTATCATTTAAAATATATTTGATTTATGATAAAATTTTAGGGTTAGGAGTTAAGATGAAATTAACAAAAGGAGACAAAATTCTAATTCTAATTCTTGTAATTTTCAGTCTTTTATTTGCTTTTTATATAACAAATGTAAATAAAAAAGTTACTGGAAAATATGTTAGTATACAAGTTAATGGTGAAGAGATAAATGCTATTAGGTTTTCAAAGGATATTATTGGAAAAAAGTATACTATCAAAACAAAATACGGAAAAAATGTTATTGAATTTGGAGATGATGAATTGAAAATTATTGAATCATCTTGCCTTGACAAATTATGTATAAAGCAAGGAAAAATAAGTCAAGTTGGTCAATTGTTAGTTTGTTTGCCAAATAGATTGGTTATTGAAATAAGAACAGATAGCCAAGATAAAAATAATTTAGATAGCATGGTATTTTAGTATGAATAAAGACATTAGAGATATGGTGTTTACAGGGATTTTAATTGCGATGGCATTAGCTGTGTCACTTGTTGAGAGGATGATACCAATTCCATTTGTAATGCCGGGAGCTAAACTTGGATTATCAAATATTATAATATTGGTAACTTTAATGGTTTATGGATTTGAGAGAGGATTGATCGTTGCATCATTGAAATCAGTTTTATTGATGATAATAATCGGTTTTGGACCAAGTTTTATATATAGTTTTACAGGAGCTATTTTTAGCACTGTTATGATGTGGATTGCCTATAGATATTTTAATCAAAAGATTATGATATTTAGTATTATAGGGGTGAGTATAATTGGAGCTGTTTCACATAATTTTGCACAGATTACTGCTGCTGCATATATTTTGAAGTCACTTATGATTTATACTTATTTTCCTTTTTTAACAATTATAGGCATTATAACTGGATATTTTGTAGGATTAGGTTCATATAATGTGGCTTCTCATTTGAAAAAAATAGAAAATTTTTAAGGAGCAAATATGAACAATTATACTATAAAAGAACTTTCATTAAATGATAGACCAATGGAAAAGTTAATGAATTGTGGTGTTGAAAGCTTAAGTGATATTGAGCTTTTGGCGATTCTGATTGGAAGTGGTACCAAAACAAAAAATGCAATTGCTTTGGCAGATGAAATATTGAAAATAAAAATAAAAGATAATAGTTTGTTGTATACAACTATCGAGCAATTAATGCAGATTGAAGGTATTGGGCTTACAAAATCATGTAGGATAATTTCAGGATTAGAACTCGGGAAAAGATTATCCAAGATAGATAGATTTGAAAAAATATCACTAGATTCACCACAATCTGTAGCTAATTATTTGTATATTCACTATAGTCAATCAATTAGGGAAGAATTTTGTATTTTGCTTTTAGATACAAAAAATAAAGTGATTTCAATAGAAACTATTTCAATTGGTACAATAAATCAGTCACTTGTTCATCCAAGAGAAGTATTTAGAACTGCAATAATGAAAAATTCTAATAGTATAATATTGACTCACAACCATCCAAGTGGTGATCCTACACCAAGTAGAGAAGATATATTAATCACAGAAAGATTGATTAAAGCAGGAGAATATCTAGGGATAAAAATCTTAGATCATTTAGTAATAGGAAAAAATAAATTTATAAGTTTGAGAGAAAAAAAATTAGTTAAAGGATTTTAATATGAGTTTATTAAATATATTTGGGGCGAATCTTGCTATTGATTTGGGAACAGCAAATACACTAGTTTATAAAGAAAAAGAAGGTATCATAATAAATGAAGCCTCAGCAGTTGCATTTGATACAAGAACTGCTGAGGTAGTTGCAATAGGTAATGCTGCATATGATATGTATGGAAAATCACCAGAAAATGTTATGATTTTGAGACCATTAGAAAATGGAAAGATTTCTAATTTTGAAGTTACAAAAATATTATTTAAGTATTGCATTGATAAAGCTATAGAGGGTTTTACATTATTTCAACCTAAGGTTGTTATAACTGCACCAAGTGGCATTTCTGATATAGAATTGAGAGCATTAGAGGATGCATGTACATATTCTGGAGCTAGAGATGTGTACATTGTTGAATCTACACTTGCAAGTGCTATAGGAAGCGATATTGATATTTCAAAAAAAGAGGGTAGATTAATAGTTGATTTTGGTGCCGGAAGTACGGAAATATCTATTATCAGTATGAATGGTATTGTTATATCTAAAAATATAAAATATGGTGGAGATTATGTTGATCAGGAAATAATTGACTATATTTATGATAAGCATTCATTGATTATTGGAAAAACTACTGCGAAAGAAGCTAAAGAGAGTATAGGTGCTATCGGAGATATCACAACTTTTAGTGAAAAAGAAATTAGTGGAAGAGATGTTATGACAGGGATGCCTTTAAGCATAATAATTAATTCATCTGATATTATAGAAGCAATCAATGATACATATAAATCTATTCTTGATGGTATTAGGTATGTTTTAGAAAAAAATCCACCAGAACTGTCTAAAGATATATTAAAAAATGGAATATTTATTACTGGTGGTGGAAGTAGACTAAAAAACCTTGATATATATCTTGAAAAAGAATTAGGGTTAAAATTAGTAAAGTCAAAAAATCCATTTTCAGATGCTATCAACGGGGCAGGAACAATAGTAACTAATTTAGAAGAATATAAGAAAATTGGGAAATAAATATGTTATATTATAATGAAAAAAAGCAAAATAAAAAGCATGTTATAAGAATACTAATTTTATTAATTATGATATTCTTATCTATTATAAATCCAAAAACGAATAATTATTTAACTGGTATTTTTGGTTTGATTACAAAACCATTTACAGTTTTGACGTCTGTTGTTACAAATGGAATAAATGATGTAATAGATTTCACGTTTGGAAGTAAACCTAATAGAGATATGGTAAATAAATTAAAGGCTGAAAATGAAGAATTAAAAAAACAAGTAAACGATTTGACATTTGTAGTTGATAATAAGGAATACTTAAAACAAAATTATGATTTTATGAGAAATGCTAATTTAATGAATGCTAAAGTTATTATGCAGGATAATGATATATTTTTTAGTAATTTTAAGATAAATAAGGGATCATTAAATGGAATAAAAGTAGGGGATATAATAGTAAATGCATATAATGATAGTAATTCTAAAGGGGCGTTGACAGGTGTTGTTACATCAGTTGGATTGAATTCATCAGATGTATCATCAATATTAAATTCTAAATATAATATAACATTTGTTGATTCTAAATCAGATATTACTGGTGTTATAGATGAAAGATATGATGGATATTTATATGGATATCTTTTAGAGAAAAAAAATATTAAAGTTGGTGAAAAAATTTATACATCTGGTACAGGTGGAAGATATCCAAGAGGTGTATATATCGGTGATGTAGTAGAAGTTAAAGAAAGTGTTGATAGATTAAAAAAAATTGTTAAAATTAAAAGTCCAATCAATTTTTCAAAAATGTATAATGTATATGTTTTACCAATTAAGGAGTAATAATGAAAGGGTTAAAAATTATAATTTTATTTATATTAAATTTATTAATAGATTTAACAATATTATCAAAATATAATTTATATGGTGTTGTTCCAAGTATTACTATACCTTTGATTATTGTTCTTTCAATTTATTCAAAAAAAGAAAAAATTGTATATTATGGCTTATTTCAAGGTCTTTTACAAGATATAGCATTTGGTAATACATTAGGACTTAAGGCTCTATTATTTTATTTAATTTCATATTATGTATATACACTTAATATAAATGAACATAAAAATTTAGCTAAAAATTATTTATATCTAGTAATTGCGATAGTATTAAAAAAATTATATGTAATCATTATGAATTTAGTTATTTATAGAAATTCAAATATAATATTTAAGGAACTATTTAATTTTTCAATATTTGTTGAAATATTATTAAGTTTAGTCATTTTTATACTTATAAATTTTATAATGTATAGAATGGAAAAAAATAAACTAAGAAGTATTGTATAGGAGGTAATATGAAGAAAAATAGATTAAGAATTGTTTTCATAGTTTTCTTAATAGCTTTCTTAGTTTTAATTTCAAGGCTTTTTGAATTAACTATTATAAATGGATCAAAATATAAAAAATTTTCAGATAACAATAGAATAAAGCAAATTAATCTAGACTCTACTAGAGGAATTATATATGATAGAAATGGTATAGCTCTTGCAGATAATAAAGCAATATATTCATTGATAGCATATAAAGATAGATTTAGTGCATTATCTGATAAACAAAAAAAATCCATATTATTAGAGGTAACTAAATATCTTGAAAATGAAGGAATTAGTTTTGCAAATAATGATAAATTTGGTATTTATGAATTTATATATAAAAAAAGGGAAGATTATTTTAAAGAAAAAGTTTTACCTGATGAAAAAGTTATTAAAGCAATTCAAGATAAAAAAATATTAGAGAAAATATTTTTATCAAGTTATAAATATGATTCAGATAAAATTATTTTTTATCCTATAAAGAGAATGATAGACTATATTAAATTAAGAGGGACACAAATGCCTCTTAATCTAAAATTTGATAATGATAAAATTGTAGTCGAATTTGATAAAAACGATCAATATGAAAGATTAATAAAAACTAAAGAAGTAACAAATGATACCAAACCATTAGACTATTTTATCGCAAAAGTTATAAACGATGACAGTTTTTTAGATTATTTAATATCACATCCATTATCTAGAAAAATTGTATATGATGTATTAAAAGAAAATAAAAAAGAATCTAATATAATTCTTTCAGATGTAGTATTTAATTTAGATAAAAATTTTATAGAAGAAAAAGCTAGATTAAGTAAGGTAACGTCAAAAATTACTTTTAATTCAGATGCTAAATCTGATTTTTTAAATTTAGTAAAAGACATTTCTATAAAAAAATTATTAGAAACAGCGTATAAGGATAAGGAACAATTTATCATACCTGCAAGTAAATTGATAATATTACTTGAAAAAAATGGAGTAAAGACAAATATAAAGTTTAATATTAATGAGGAAAATAAAACTGTAGAATTATATTATGGAGAGGATACTCAAAATGTAAACACAAGGTTAAAACCTGTAGATGCATTAATTAAGTATGCTAAAAATGCTAATTTATTGGATGATTTTATTGTATCGGAAGATATAATCTACTATGCCCAATCATCTATATTTGAATCCGGAATATATCCAAAAATATATTTGAAAGATTGGCAATATTCATATATAAAAGATAAAGAAGATTTAGTTGATGGTGAAAAAAAGGATATATCAGCTAAAGAATTTTTTGAAAAATATGCAAAAGACCATAGTTTAGATTTTAAGGATAATTATTTACAATTTTCAACATTATCTATTTTAGAAAAAATAAATTCTAGAGGATATTTAGCATATTCTCCTATAGAAATAGCAAAAAACCTTAATAAAAATTCTATTGTAAAAATTGAAGAAAGAATCCCTAAAGATTCCGGATTTGAGATAATTTTGGAATCTAACAGAAATTATCCATTTAGAAATTTGGCATCTCATATGCTGGGATATATAGGCAAAATTTCCAGTGAAAAAGAAATAGACAAATATGTTGAATATAAAAAGTATGACCTAAATGACGTAATCGGAAAATATGGATTAGAAGAAAGTTTTGAAGATACATTGAGGGGAGTAAAAGGAAAAAAACTAGTTTATACAGATGTTTACGGAAAGACAACAGATGTAATTGAAGAAACAAAATCAGTTCCCGGAAATAATTTATATACTTCAATAGATATTAATTTACAAAGACAAACTGAAAAAATTATTGATGATTTGTTGAATTCTATAAGTACAGGGAAAAATTATGATTCTTATTTTGGACCATATAGTATGGCTGTATCACCTAAAGCAAAAATAGCTTCAGCTGTGGTTATAGATACAAAAACTGGACAAATTTTATCTATGGTTTCAAAACCGGATTATGACCCTAATTTATTTGTAAATGGTATTTCAAATTATGCGTGGGATAAATTAAATAATTTAGACCCAAATGATATTTATGCTCCAAGACCAATATTAAATAATGTATTACAGTCAGCGTTTATTCCGGGATCAACATTTAAGACTGTAGTTTCACTTGCAGCATTAGAAAAAGGGTTAGACCCAAATGATCCTATTTATACATCTGGATATATAGAAATTGGAGATAACAGGTTTTATGAACTTTTATTTTCTCAAACAGGTAAAACATGGGGAAATTTAAATTTATATGATGCATTAAAGGTATCAAGTAACTTTTATTTTTATGTTTTAGGTTTAGGATATAATCCGGAAAAACAAAATGATGTAAATGTACAAGTTACACTTAATGATATAAATAATATAACTAAAAAGCTAGGCTTACAAAATCCAACAGGTATAGAAATAAATTATCCTTCAGAATCCGGAGGAACTTCTCCAAGTATTGAAGGTAAGAGAAATATTGTTAGAATACAACTAAGATATTACTTGGAAAATAAT
Organism: Helcococcus sp. KG196; assembly: GCF_046035495.1. Classification (NCBI taxonomy): domain Bacteria; kingdom Bacillati; phylum Bacillota; class Tissierellia; order Tissierellales; family Peptoniphilaceae; genus Helcococcus; species Helcococcus sp. KG196. The sequence continues at coordinate 71,604 of NZ_JBFNFI010000008.1, read as the reverse complement.
TTACAAAAATATTCTAAAAACAATGTTAAAATTAATGATGTTAAATTGAAACATGATATTAACACAATAGTTTCATGGGTAGATAAAGGTGCTGATAATTCTAGAGATGATATAATTAAAAATTTAGAAAGTATGGGTTATGAAGCTGAAAAAATAATAGAAGGTCAAAATGATAATTTGGCTGATAGAATAAAATATACTTATTTAAATTTAGCTGTTTGGACGACATCTGATTCGCTAAACATGGTTATAGGACAGGGGCAAAATTCTTATACACCTATACAAATGGCACAATTAGCTTCTATTATTGCAAATGATGGGAAGTTGGTTCACCCTACATTGATTAATAAGATTAAAAATTATAATAATAGTAAACTTATTTATTCTCAAACACCAAAATCAAAAGATACAGGTATAAATATTAACAGTTTTAAGGCTGTTAAGGAAGGAATGAGAAGAGCATCTACAGAAGTATCGTACAGACAAAATTTTCCGTTTGAAATCGGATCAAAAACTGGTACAGCACAATTAGGAAGTATTGACCCTAAAACAGGAAAAAGTTATGAAGATTTAGTTTCGGAAATATCATTCGGACCATTAAATACACCGGAGATAGCAGTGTATGTTTCTGTTGTAGAAGGTGGAAAATCATCAAATGTTAGAGGGGCAGTAAATGATATTTATTATGCATATTATAAATATGTAAAAAAAGATCCTGCTTTTACAAATACGAGACCGGGTGAATTAGAAGAAATAAAAAAATAGAAAGAATGAGATTGGAATGAAAAAATATTATATAAATATAAACCAATATAAATTCTTGATTGATAAATTCCCAGAAATCTTAAAAAAGTTTTCTGGGAAAACTTTAATATTAAGTTTAATTCAAGAAGATAGAAGTTTGGAAAAAAAATTAAAAATAAGTGATGAAATTATATATGATAATTCAGACTATATAAATGGGACTGTAGGATTTACTAAAGCTATTATGGAAATAGATGAAAACTTAGAAATTTTACCTTCATCGTATAAAATGAAAGAAACGTCTGTTGATTTTAATAAAATATTAGACGAAATAGATGGAGAAGAATATGAAAATTTAATCGTTTTATTTGATGATAAAATGGTTATTGAAAATATGATGAAATCTTCTAATGAAGAAATTAAAAAATTATTTAGTGGATTAGATATAGAGGATTTTATACATGAAGAAATTAATCGAGAAGAAATAATAGAAAAAGAAATTATGGATGAAAATATTGAGAAAATAGAAGAGAAACAAGAAATTAATAATACGGACAATAAAAAAATTTTAGTAAAGAAAGTTTCAATATTTGAAAAAATAAAAAGGTTATTTAGAAAAAATGGATAATTTTAAATTTTTTTATGAAAAAGATGAAGAATTAATATGTGGAGAAGTTAAAAATAAAAGACTAATAGAATATATAGATTTAAGAAATAATATTCTAGGAAACATATACCGTGCTAAGGTTATAGACTATATAAATTCTATGAACGCATATGTATTAAATATTGGTCAATCTAAAAACGCTCTTTTAAGAAAAAAATTTTTAATTGAAGATATAAAACTTGGAGATGATGTTATTGTAGAGATTATAAAAGTTCCTGATAATGATAAAATGATTGAAGCAAGTCAAAAAATCAGTATAACTGATGGATATTTAATTTTAATGCCATATATTAAAGATAGTTTAAAAAATGTAAAATTTAATTTTGATTTACCATATAAATTAAGGACAAGAGCAAAAGAAATATCAAATGAAGAAATAAGGAAAAGATATTATAACTTAATTGAGGATTTTAATAAAATATTAAAAGAAAAAAATTTTTTACCTACTCCAAAATTAATTTATAAAGGTAAGTTTTTAAGAGATTATTTAATAGATTACGACATGGATGTCATATCCAATAATAAAAATCAATATGCAAATATAATTGATAATGAATTTAATCCTAAATATAATCAAATAATTTCATTAGATTTAGCAAAATCTTTAGAAAGAAAAATATTAAGTGATGATGTAGAGATAGTTATAGACAACTTAGAAGCACTGACAGTTATAGATATTAATTCTAAATATTCTGATCATAGTTTAGATAAAGAAGCATTATCATTAAATGTAAATATAAAGAGTATTGAAGAAATAGCAATTCAAATTAAATTAAGAAAAATAAAAAAAATGATAATAATTGATTTTTTAAGGATGAATTTAAAAAATAAAAAAGCATTAATAAATAATGTTAAAAATATTTTTGAACAATATAATATCAAACATAAAATAATGGGATTTTCAAACATGGATTTGTTTGAAATTATAGTGTTTTAGTTTGACAATAAGAAGTTAAGATGATATAATATTTCAGTATCTAAACCGCATACAGATAGGTTTAAGCATAGTCACCTATTTAGCGAGAAAATAATTAAGGAGGAAGATACTATGTACGCAGTAATAAAAACAGGTGGTAAACAATACCAAGTTAAAGAAGGCGATATCTTAAAAGTTGAAAAATTAGATTTAGAACAAGGTGCAAAATTTGACTTTGAAGAAGTTCTATTAGTTTCAAATGAAGGTGGAGTAAAAGTCGGTTCACCGGTTGTTGATGGAGCTAAAGTAAGTGCTGAAGTTTTAGAACATGGTAGAGGAAAGAAAATCGTTGTTTTCAAATATAAACCCAAAAAAGGTTCTTCAAGTAGACAAGGTCATAGACAACCATATACAAGAGTTAGAATTAATTCAATAGGATAATGATAAGAGTAGATATATATTTAAGAGAAGGTAAAATTAAAGGATTTAATGTTTCAGGACATGCAGAGTTTGATGATAGCGGAAAAGATATTGTTTGTGCAGGAGTTTCAATTTTAACGTTCAATACAATAGACGCTTTTACTGATATACTTAAAATTAAAAAATATATTCAATATTCTATAGAAGATAATCATATAGAACTTATATTAAATAAAGAATTAGATAAAGAAAAAATACACGATGCACAGTTGATATTAAAAAAATATGAACTAGGCATACAATCTATATTGAAAGAATATAGTGATTACATCGAATTATACTATACGGAGGTATAAAATGTTAAAATTAAATTTACAGTTTTTCGCAAGTAAAAAAGGGGTATCATCTACAAGAAACGGTAGAGATTCTAGAGCTAAAAGATTAGGAGCTAAGAGAAGTGATGGACAATTTGTACTTGCTGGAAATATCTTGGTAAGACAAAGAGGTACAAAAATTCATCCGGGAGCAAATGTAGGTATTGGTAAAGATGATACATTATTTGCAAAAGCTGATGGTATCGTTAAATTTGAAAGATTTGACAAGACAAGAAAAAAAGTTAGTGTTTATACAAGAGAACAATTAGCTTAATTAATTGAAAAGTATGTATCCAGAAATTTAAATTTTTCTGGATATTTTTTTATAAATGTAATATGATTAGAAAACCTGAAAAGAGGTAAAAATGTTTTTAGATGTAGCAAAGATTATTTTAAGATCTGGAGCTGGAGGAGACGGGGCAATTGCTTGGAGAAGAGAAATTTTTGAGCCGGCAGGAGGCCCGGCTGGTGGTGATGGTGGAGATGGAGGAAGCGTAATTTTAAAAGCTGATTCCAATGTACAGACTCTTCTTGACTTTAAGTATAGACGTCACTTTTTCGCACAAAACGGAGAACCGGGTAGAAATAAAAAACAATATGGTAAAAAAGGTGAAGATTTATATGTAAAAGTACCGGTAGGTACAATTGTAAGAGAAGCAAAATCTAATAAAGTAATATGTGACTTAATTGAAGATGGTGAAGAATTTATAATTGCAAAAGGTGGAAAAGGCGGAAAGGGAAATGCTAAATTTGCAAATTCCATAAGACAAGCACCAAAATTTGCACAACCGGGGGAAAATGCTCAAGAGATAGAAGTTATATTAGAACTAAAGCTAATTGCTGATATAGGATTAATAGGCCTTCCAAATGTAGGTAAATCATCACTATTGTCAATTTTATCAGATGCTAAACCTAAGATTGCAAATTATCATTTTACAACATTAACTCCAAATCTTGGAGTTGTTAAGATAGATTTTCAAAATAACTTCGTTATAGCTGATATCCCAGGTTTAATTGATGGGGCAAGTGAAGGAATTGGTTTGGGACATCAATTTTTAAAACATGTTGAAAGAACACGTCTTTTAGTACATGTACTTGATATGGCGGGAAGTGAAGGTAGAGATCCGATTGATGATTTTAATATTATCATGAAAGAGTTGAGCAATTATAGTGATAAATTGAGAGAAAAAGATTTATTTGTTGTTGCTAATAAAATGGATTTGCCAAATGCAGTAGAAAATTTAGAAATTTTTAAATTAAATTTCCCTGAATTGAAAGTAATAGAAACGTCAGCAGCAACAACAAATGGTATTGAAGACTTAAAATACTATATGTTTGAGAGATTAAAAGATATTAAAAAAGATTATCATAGTTTAGATAAAGATGAAAGATTAGACTTAGAATCATTCTTTAAGGTTGATAGAACTATTGAAGTTAATAAGAAAAATGGAGAATACATCGTTAAAGGATATCCTATTTCTGAACTTATCAGAAAAACAAACTTTGATGATTATGAGTCGTTAAGACACTTTGAAGCTGTTTTAGAAAAAATGGGAGTAATGGCTCAATTAGAAGAGTTAGGAATAGAAGATGGAGATACTATCCACGTTGAAAGTATACAGATAGAATATTTCGGATAGGAGATATATGATTAATTCAAGACAAAGATCTTATTTAAAATCATTAGCAAACACAATGGAAGTAAAAATTATTATTGGTAAGAATGGTATCACCGATAATTTAATAAAACAAATACATGATACATTAAATGCTAATGAATTGGTAAAGATTAAAATATTAAAAAATAATTTATTTGATGATAAAGAAACAATACAAGAAATAATAGAAAAATTAAGTGCTGATTTTGTATCGCATATGGGTTCAAAATTTGTGATTTATAGACAATCAAAAGAAAAGATAATTACACTTCCAAAATAGGAGTAAATTATGAAAAAAATAGGAGTATTTGGCTCTTCATTTAATCCAATACACATTGGACATTTAATAATTTCAGAGCAAGCAAGGATTAGATTATGTTTAGATAAAATTTTATTTATACCTACAGCTAATCCATATCATAAAAAAGTGGATTTATTAGATTATAATATTAGATATGAAATGACGGAAAGAACTGTAGAAGACAATCCATTTTTTAAGGTGTCAGATATTGAAAAACACTTAAAAACAGCTTCATATAGCTTTGATATAATGAAAAAATTAAAGTCTAAAATTGATGCTGAAATTTATTTTATAATAGGTAGCGATAGTTTCATAAATTTACACACATGGCATAGATACGAAGAGCTTATTAAAATAGTAAATTTAGTTGTATTTCAAAGGCCGGGATATAAGATAAACTTAGAATTGATAGAAAAATATAGATTTTTAACAAAAAAACAAATAATATTTTATGATGATATTCAATTATTTATATCTTCATCAGATATAAGAAATAATATAAAAAATAATATATATCCAAAGTATTTGTTAAGAGATGAAACTATTAAATATATTATGGAGAATAATTTATGGCGTTAGATTTTGAAAATATAAAAAATAAGTTAAAAAAAATGCTTAAATTATCAAGATATGAACATGTCCTAAGGGTAAATGAAACCGCCTTAAAACTAAATCGAGATTTAGGATTAAATATAGATGAAGGAAAAATACAATACTCTTGTTTACTTCATGATTGTGCTAAAAATAATGAAGAGTATTATTTTGAAATGTACAAAGAAAAATACAATTTAATAAAAAAAGAAATATTTAGATTGCCTCTATTAGCTCATACAATTTTAGGCCCAATAGTTGCTAAAGAAGAGTATGGAATAGAAGATAAAGAAATTCTTGATGCTATAAGATGGCATACCACTGGCAAGGAAAATATGACACCTTTAGAAAAGTTAGTATTTATAGCAGATTATATAGAGCCGGGAAGAAGTTTTGAGACAGTAGATGAAGTCAGAAAAAAAGTATATGAAAATTTTGATTTAGGTATTTTATTATCATTAAATAATCAAATTAAGTATTTAATTTCAATTAATGCTATAATTGATTTGAATACTATTGAAGCAAGAAATTATTTGCAAAGGAGCATAAATGAATAAACTAGATATAGTTGTAAAAGCATGTGAAGATAAGCTTGGTGACAATATAAAAGTAATATCAATTGATGAAAAATCAACAATTGCAGATTATTTTGTAATTGTAACAGGTAAATCAATTCAACAAACAAAAGCTATTTCAGATGAAATTGAACAAAAAATTGAAAAAGCTGGTTTTACTGTTTTAGGAAATGAAGGCTTTAGAGATGCAAGCTGGATTTTAATGGATTTAGGAGATATTATCGTCCATATATTTACAGAGGAACAAAGAGAGTTTTATAATTTAGAAAAGTTATGGGATTAAGACAGCTCGCCCTAAGAGGTGAGTATGAAAATAAAAAATTATTTAGACAAAATTTTAATAGCTATAGTTATAATAGTGATTATAATTATAGGAATTTATAATAAAAGTAAAGAAAATAATGTAGATAATTCAGATATACTCAATAATGTATTGGAAACAAATATTGAGAAATTTGAAAGTAAAAAAAATGAAAAATTTGAAAAAAAAACTAAAATTCAAGATGAAGAGATTTATGCATATATAACGGGATGTGTAAAAAATCCCGGTGTATATAAATTAAATAGTACAAGTAGGGTTAAGGATTTAATAGATAAATCCGGTGGGTTTTGTAAGGATGCTGATTTAGAAAGTATAAATTTATCACAAAAATTAAAAGATGAGATGAAAATCCATGTTAATAAGATAGGTGAAGTAAAAAATCAAAAGTCAGCTAATCACGTAGAAAGTACTGACAATGAACAAAAAAACGGATTGTCTAAAATTAATATTAATACAGCAAGTAAAGAACAACTTATGACATTGCCGGGGGTAGGATCCTCTAGAGCTGATGAAATTATAAAATATAGAAGTAAAAATAGATTTCAAAGTATAGAGGATATTCAAAATATTTCTGGCATTGGACAAAAAAGTTTTGAAAAAATTAAAGAAAAAATTATAGTTGATTGAAATTATACATTTAATTTGATATAATTTTAGTATTGTAAAGAAAATGAAAGAGGAAGCTATGCAAAATATTTTATTAGGGATATTATTAATTTCATGTGTTGTTGTAATCATTTCAACAATGTTTATGGAACCAAAAGCAGAAGGCATGGGATCAATATCTGGTTCATCTGCTAATGTGTTTGGAAAAACTGCATCAAGAGGAAAGGAAAAGCTTTTAAGTACATTAACTTGGGTTTCAGGTGTAGTATTTGTTGTTACAACAATATTGTTGGCTATTATAAAATAGTTGATTTTGATTGTGTTGCGAAATGATTTACATTTTGCAGCACTTTTTTTATTTTATAAATCTTTTATATATATGATATAATTATAATGAAAAAAATTTGAGGATAAAAATATGCAGAAATTAATTGGAAAAATAAGTATAAATAAAAAGGGATTTGGATTTTTCATACCGGAAGATGAAAATATTTCCGATATTTTTATACCTAAAAAGTATTTAAATAGAGCATTAAATAATGATAAAGTTAGTGTGAAAATAATAAAAGAAGCTATTGATGGACAAAGATGTGAGGGAAAGGTTATTGAGGTATTAGAAAGAAGTAAGGAAATACTTGTAGGAGATTTTCAAAAAATAAAAAATTTTGGATTTGTGGTGCTTGATGGTAATAAATCCGATTATGACATTTATATTCCTAAAAAATATATAAATGGTGCTAAAAATAATGATAAAGTTGTAGTTGAGATAATATACTTTAATAAGAATGATAAGAATCCTACAGGCAAAGTTGTAGAGATACTTGGAAATACAAATGATACTGGCATACAAGTATTAGCTATTGCAAAGAAATATGATTTACCGGATGAATTTTCTTATGAAACATTAGAATATGCAAATTCTTTACCGTTAAATCCGGATAAAAAAGATTATAAAAATAGGGAAGATTTTAGAGAATTATTTACAGTTACAATTGATGGTGCAACAGCGAAAGATTTTGATGATGCTATATCAATTGAAAAGGACGGTAAAGATTATATTTTATATGTACACATTGCAGATGTAGCAAATTATGTAACTGAAAATAGTGCAATGAATAATGATGCTTATGAAAGGGGGAATTCTGTATATCTTTTAGATAGAGTTATTCCTATGTTACCAAAAGAGTTATCAAATAATTTATGTTCATTAAATCCTAATGTTGAAAGATTGGCTGTAACTGTAAAGATGAGACTGGATATAAATGGGAAGTTAATAGATTATGATTTTTATGAGTCAATTATAAAAAGTAATCATAGATTGATATATGAAGAAGTTTCAGATTTATTAGAAGGTAAGAAAAATATATATAATGATGAAATACTTGAAAGTCATTTATTTTTAATGGCAGAGCTTCATAAAATTTTAGAAGAAAAAAGAGTTGTAAATGGTGTATTAGATTTTGACTTTAAGGAATCATTTATAGAACTTGATAAAAATGGAAAACCAATTGATATACGTGAAAATGAACGGAGAGTTGCAAATAAATTAATAGAATCTTTTATGGTTTTAACTAATGAGGTTGTAGGAGAACATTTTGCAAATATTCAGGTTCCATTTTTATATAGAGTTCACGAGGAACCGGATGAAGAAAAAGTACTTGAATTTAGAGCTTTGATATCAAAATTTGGATTACAGATAAAAGGGGAAAAACTATATCCTAAGGATTTTCAAAAAGTGTTAAAAGAGGTTGAGGGTTCAAATTTAAGTTTTTTAATCAGTAATATTATGTTGAGAACCATGAAAAAAGCAATTTATCAAAGAGAGCCTGATATTCATTTTGGGCTTGCTACAAAAAACTATTCACATTTTACTTCTCCTATTAGAAGATATAGTGATTTAGTAGTTCATAGAATATTAAAAGGCAGTTTACACAATAATTATAAGCAACCAAAACGTTCTTACTTAAAGAGGCTAGATAAAATTGCAGAACATATATCGGAAACTGAAAGAAAAGCTCAAGAAGCAGAAAGAGATGTAGATGCTCTTAAAAAAGCAGAATATATGGAGCAAAGAATAGGTAAAATATATGATGGTATTATTAGTTCGGTTACATCTTTTGGTTTATTTGTTGAATTACCAAATACCGTAGAAGGTCTAATTCATTTTAGAAATCTAAATGACGATTATTATGAATTTGATCGTGAAAACTATAAAATAATAGGGCAACATACTGGAAGAGTATATGAATTAGGTCAAAAAGTAAGAGTAACGGTAAGTAGTGTTAATGTAGATTTAAGAGAAATAGATTTTAAGTTAGTGAAGGAAGAAGATGAGCGTTAAAACATTAGCTAGAAATAAAAAGGCAAAACATGATTTTAATCTAGAAGATTATTTTGAAGCAGGTATAGTCCTAGAGGGAAATGAGGTTAAGAGTATAAAAGCAGGACAAGTATCAATTAAAGAGTCATTTTGTCAAATAAGAAATAATGAAGTTTATATTGTTGGTATGCATGTTACACCTTATTCTTATGGAAATAATTTTAGTAAACAAGATCCACTTAGAACCCGAAAATTATTATTAAATAAAAAGGAAATAAGAAAGATATTAAGTAAAGTTAGTGAAAAAGGTTATGCATTTTTACCATTAGAAGTTAAAGATAAAGATGGACTTGTAAAGATTGATATAGCTATTGGTAAAGGTAAAAAACTTTATGATAAGAGAAATGATTTAAAAGAAAAAGATGATAAGAGACGTGTTGAACGTGCATTAAAAGATATGTACTGATAGGAGCGATTATGAATTTGGAAGAATATTTAAATATTATAACTGAAGTAAATCATAAAGCAGGAGGAGGATCTGTAGCTGCACTTAATGGAGCTTTAGCTTCATCACTTATGTTAAAAGCATATAATATGGCTAAAAAATCCAATCCGGAAGTTGAGCAGAGGCTTGGAAATGAGTACTACCTAAATTTAGAAAATTTAAAAAATGAATTTACTAGATTAATTTTTGAAGATGGTGAAGTTTTTGGAAAGGTATTAGAAGCTTATAAATTACCAAAAGATACACATGAACAAAGGAAATATAGAAGAATTCAAATTCAAGAAAAATTAAAATTTGCTGTAGATTCTCCTTTAGAAATAATCGTTAAATCCTTAAAATTATTTGAAAGTATTTTTGTGTTTATAGAATATTCTAATCCGGTTATAAATTCAGAAATAGCAGTAGCTAAAAATCAACTTATAGCTTCTATAGAATCTGCTATGGTAAATATGAAAATAAATATTAAGTCAATAGAAGATAAGGAATATAGGATAAAAAAGCAAAACAGCATTTTAAGGATATACCAAAATTTAGAATATAATAAAAAGAAGTTACAAAATTTTTTAGATAAAAATTTATAATATAAATATCAATATTTTTAGGAGGATTTTATGAAAAATATTTTAGCACTAAATTTAGGTGGTGGAACAATAACATTGATAGTTATTGCTATGGTAGTTGTATTTTTAATTTTGTATTTAATTTCAGTTTACAATAAACTTATAGCCTTAAGAGAAAATGTTAGAAATTCCATGAGTCAAATAGCTACTCAAATAGAGTCAAGATGGGATGTAATTACTAATCTTATAGGAGCTACATCAAAATATTCTGAACATGAAGCAAAAACCTTACGAGAAGTAATAGGAATGAGAACTGGAATTAATAGAAATTCTTCAGCAGCTGAAGTTTTGAAAGATGATCAATTATTTCAACAAGCAATGGATAGAATAAATGTAGTTGTAGAGTCATATCCTAATTTGAAAGCTGACAGTTTATATATTAATACAATGAACAATGTCGATAAATATGAAAATAATGTTAGAAATGCAAGAATGATTTTTAATGATTCGGTAACAAAATATAATAGAGAAATTTTAATGTTTCCTAAAAATATTTTTGCAGGAATGTTTGGATTCCAACAAGAAATATATTTCAAAAATTCTGAAACAAAGGCTGACATGCCACAATGGTAAAATTTATGAAAAAAATAGTCACACTGACTTTAGTATTTTTAATGCTGTTTGCTAATATATCTTTTGCAAATAGCATTGATTCTATAAATATTAAAGCTGAAATAAAAAAAGATGGTTCTGTTATGATAACAGATCATAGAATATTTAAGATAGACAAAGGAACGGAGCATTTTATATCATTAGGTAATTTAGCAGATTCTACTGTAACTGATTTTAAGGTTTTTGATAACAGCAATAAACTATTAAAAAAGATAGATAAATGGAATGTAAATGCAAGTAGAGAAGAGAAAAATGGAAAATATGGGATTAATCATACATCGAATGGCATAGAACTTTGTTTTGGAATTGGAGAGCTTGGTAAAAAAGAATTTACTATACAATATAGAGTAACTAATTTTATTAAAAATTTAAATGATGGGAATCAGACATTTTATTGGAAATTTATAAATGAAAATATGGATCCAATTGATTTTGTAAATATTGAAGTTACAAATGAAATTGGATACAAATTTGAAACTCCAAAAACAAGAATATGGGGATATGGTTATAAAGGTAATACTCAAATTTTTTCAGATAAATTAATAGCAACAACCGCTAAAAGTAATCCTTCTATTAATTATATGGTGCTTTTAGGTATATTTGAAGGGAAAGTTTTTGATAGTCAATCAAATTTTGATAAGAGCACAGAACAATTAATTGAACAATCAAGACAAGGTTCATTTATTTACAGAAAAGATGGATCTAAACAATACTATAAAAATCAAAAAGATAATGGTGGACTTTTTAAATCTATTTGGAAAATAGTTGTTGTTTTTTTTGCTTTGACTGGTGCGGGTAGTTTAGCTATATCAAAAAGAAGAAAGGATAATTTAAAATTTGAAGAAACTGATGAATTAAATTATTATAGAGATTTACCAGACGAGAATTTCTTAATTTCAGATTATTTGGTAGAAGAAGCTAATGTACAAAGCATAATATCTGCACTTTTATTAAAATGGATTGTTGAGGAACGCCTTGTAAATAAAAAAATTGAAGAAGGTTTTATTTTTAAAAAAGAAAAAGATGTATTTAAGATAAATTTTACAGATACAAGACCATTTGATTCAACAATTGAAAAAGATTTTTGGGATATAGTGCTGAAAGCATGTGGAAAAGATGATATACTTACTCAATCAGAGTTAAATTCGTATATAAAAAATAATACAAAAAGATTTAATACATGGATGGAAAGTATAAATAAAACATCAAAGAATTATTTAATTAGAAATAATTATGTAAAAGAACAATCAAAAAAATCTTTTTTGGGTTCAACACTATATGAAAGAACTGAAAAAGGTATTAATCTACAAAAACAAATTTATGGATTTAAGAAATATCTATTAGATTTTTCATTACTAAATGAGAGAGATGTTAATTATGTTAAATTATGGGATAGTTACATGGTTTGGGCTGCATATTTGGGAATTACAAAAGAAGTTTATGAACAATTTAAGGTAGTAGATCCTCAATTTGAACAACAGGTATATTATAATCCTTCTACATTTATTTATATTAATTCCATTTCTGATTCAGTATATAATTCAAGTATACAAAGTTCATATAGCGGTTTTGGTGGCACATCATTTGGCGGCGGTGGAGGCGGCTCATTTGGTGGTGGCTTTGGCGGAGGTAGTAGATAAAATAAAGTTTGCTAGACACCACGTTTTCTAGACCTTTTGGCTGGGAGGTGGCTACGCAAACTTTTATTTTTATTTTAAATTAATTTAACAATATAGAAATTTAGCTGTATAATAGTATTGAAATGATAATGGAGGAATTTAATGAAAACATATTACAAGGCAAATAAGATTTTTACTGAAAATAGAGTAATCGAAAATGGATTTATGGTTGTTGAAGGCAGTAAAATAGTTGAATTCTTAAATGAATATGATGGAGAATTTATCGACTTTGGAGATAAGTATATTGCTCCGGGATTAGTAGATACACATGTTCATGGATATAAGAATGTTGATGTGACTGATGCAGTAGAGGGTGCTTTAAATGTAATGTCAGAAGGTGTGTTACAAATGGGAGTAACATCATTTTTGCCTACGACGCTTACATCATCTGTTGAACAATTAAATAAAGCTTTAGAAGTTATTGGAAAAGAATATAAAGATGTTAAGGGTGCAAAGGTTAAAGGTATATTTATGGAAGGTCCATATTTTACTGAGGAATTTAAAGGGGCACAAAATCCAGCATATATGTCAGATCCAAGTATTGATCAATTAAAAAAATGGCAAGAAATTTCTAATAATTTGATAAAAAAAATTGCAGTTGCTCCAGAACGCAAAGGAGTAGCGGAATTTACTAGAGAAGCAAGAAAAATGGGAGTTTATGTAGCTTTAGGTCATTCAAATGCAACATATGATGATGCTATGAAAGCTATAGATGCCGGTGCAAATATATTTGTTCATTTGTATAATGGAATGAGAGGATTGCACCATAGAGAACCTGGTATGGTAGGAGCGGCATTGCAATCAGATGCATATGCAGAATTAATTTGCGATGGACACCATGTAAATCCTAAATCTGTTGATGTTGCTGTTAAAGCGAAGGGACATGATAAGATTGCATTGATAACAGATTGTATGAGGGCTGGAGGAATGCCGGATGGAAATTATAAATTAGGAGAATTTCCTGTAACTGTTAAAGATGGTACTGCAAGATTAGATTCCGGAAGTTTAGCAGGTTCGATACTTGATTTAATTGATGGTGTTAAAAATGTATATAATTGGGATATAGCTACATTAAAAGAAGCTATTGATATGGGTTCAAAATATCCAGCAAGATCTGTTGGACTTGATAATGAATGTGGCATTTTGCAAATCGGAAGAGATGCAGATTTTATAGTTTTAGATAAAAATTTTGTATTATTAAAAACATTTATAAATGGTGAATTAAAATATCAGAAATAATTAAGGAGAATTTATGTTTGGATTATCAAAGGATGAATGGAAGAATTTAGATGGTTTGTATACAGCTTCTGAAATCTATCAACAGCCAAAATTGTGGAGTGAGGTATCTAAAATTTTAGAAGATAGAAAAGAAGAAATAAAATCATTTTTAGATAATGTGTTATCCAAAGAAAATGTGCAAATTATATTTACAGGAGCTGGTACATCTGCTTATACAGGAGATTTTATAACTCCATATTTAAATAAAAAAGTAGCACATAAGTTTAAGTCTATTGCAACTACAGACATTGTGTCTAATCCTGAAATATATTTAGATAAAGAAAGTCCTATATTATTAGTTAGTTTTGCACGCTCGGGAAATAGTCCGGAATCAGTTGCAACCTTAAATGTAGCGAATAAAGTAGTCAAAGAAATTTATCACTTAGTTATTACATGTAATAAAAATGGTAAGCTTGCAGAATATGCAGGGAATGATGAAAATGCCTTAGCTATTATTCTTCCTGAAGAATCAAACGATAAAGGTTTTGCTATGACAAGTTCATTTTCTTGTATGGCACTCACTGCTACTTTAATATTTGATAGTAATTATTCTAAAGAGGAACTTGAACTAACTGTTGAAACAGCTTCAAATATGTTAGGTAATATTGAAGAAAAATTAAATCCGATAGTTGATTTTGATTTTAATAGAATAGTATATTTAGGCTCAGGTTCATATCACGGACTTTCAAAAGAAGCTTCATTGAAATTGTTGGAATTAACTAGAGGAAAAGTTGTTGGATATTATGAAAGCAGTTTAGGATTTAGACATGGTCCAAAATCAATAGTTGATGATAAAACTGTGGTTTTAGTATTTCAGTCAAACAATGATTACTCATTAGATTATGATAAAGATATATTAAGGGAAATGTATTATGATAATGGTAACCATAAAGTTGTATCCATTGGTATAAATAAAGATGTAAAAGACTATACTCATTTTTATTTGGATATTCCTGTTGAAAAATTAAAAAATGATGTATTTTTAGGACTGTTATATGTTTTATATGCTCAGGCATTTAGCTTGTTGGCATCTGTAAAAAACGGGATAAATCCAGATAATCCAAATCCATCAGGAGCAGTAAATAGAGTAGTTAAGGGAGTTATTATCCACGAATTTAACTAAAAATAAAAAACGCCGCCACTTCAAGTTGATATTAAGCACAACTTGAAGTGGCGGCTTCCAATTTATAAATTATTTAATGTATTTTATTAATTCATTGTAAACTATTTCTTTATCGTTTGTTGAAATAAATAGATCTACTATTTCAGTTTTTTTTAGTAACTTAGCTAGACCGGATAAAATTCTTAAATGATTATTTCCTTTACCTGCTGAAGCAATTAATAATTCAGCTTTATTTCCATTTCCAAAATCAATGCCATCTTTGAATTGTAAAAATACAATACCTGATTGAATGATTAATTGTTGAGATTCTCTATCACCATGAGGGATTGCAACACCATAATCCATATATGTTGTCAATAACTCTTCTCTGTGTAACATTGATTCTACATATCCATCAGCAACATATCCGGCTTCAAGTAATTTATTTCCAGCTAATCTTATAGCTTCTTCTTTTGTTGTAGATTGTAAATTTAAAAATATATTTTCTTTTTCAATTGCGATATTTGCCATTATTCCTCCTAAAAACTTTCTATTTAATTATAACACTCTTTTTTAATTATTAAAAATTTTATTTTTTTTAATTATTTGGTACTATAAACTTAAAATAAAGTTAAAGATGAGAAACTATTAAATGGCAAGGTAGGAGAGAAAGTGACAATGTAACCAAATTCAGCGGAGGAGATTCATTAGGTAGAGGAGAAATGTTAGGTGGACTAGGGATAACTGGTAGACTTATAGTTGTAGTAATTTTATTACTTTTAGGACAAAATTCATTAAGTTTATTAGAAAATATAACTGGAACAGGGCAAACTGATACTATACAGTCACAAACATATACTCCGAGAAATAAAGAAGAAGCAGAATTAGAATAGTTATTACATTTGATTGTATAATTTTTGTTATAACCATTTAATATATACTGTCAAAATGTAATTAACATAATTTTTGGGTAATTCTGATGTCGATTTTAATTTTTTCATTTTATTAAATAATAATGAAGAAAATTGCTACAAAGTAACTAAAAAACATATCTTATAGTAACTATTTTATATAAATATTTAAAATAAAAAACTACTACAAATAATTGCAGTAGTTAAATTATAAAAATTATTTTTTTATTTCCATAATTTCAGTTTTTCCAGCAATTACATCACCGGTTTTCTTTTCTAAGTTTTTAATTTCTTCCATATTTGTTATAACTACAGGAGTTTCTGTTGGATATCCGTTTTCTTCAAGATAGTTTAAGTCAACTTCAACAAGTTTATCACCTATATTTACTTTATCACCTTCTTTTACGAATACTTCAAAACCTTTTCCTTTTAGTTCTACAGTATTCATACCAATATGTATTAAAATTTCGATGCCTTTAACATTTATGCCTAAAGCGTGTTTTGTATGAAATACTTGAATTATTTTACCGTCAACCGGAGATACAACAGTACCTTCTGTTGGTTTAATAGCAACACCATCACCTAAAAATTTTTGTGAGAAGGTAATATCTTCTACTTCTGTAATATCAACAAGTTTACCTGTCATAGGTGAAACTAATTTAATTTTTTTACTAAATAATCCCATCATTTCCTCCTAAGATTTTATCTGTAAAAATTTACATCAAAAATATTCTACCATATTTATAAAAAAAATGAAAATATCTATAATATTTGTATTTTTCTTATGCTATAATGATTTATATATTATTATAGGAGAAAATTATGTTTTTTGAATTATTTGGAAGAAAATCTATAATTGAAAAAATAAATATTGCTGATTTAGTAAGTTCTTTAGGTGGTAAAGAAAATATTTTAAGTCATGAAATATGTTCTTCTAGGATAAGGATTACAATTTTAAAATCTTCTGATTTTAATGAACAAATGTTAAAAAAATGTAATTTACCGGGATATTCACTTCCTGAGGATAATAAGGTTCATTTGATTATTGGACCTGACGTGTCAAAATTTTATGAGAAATTAAAATGTTATATATGATATAATTTATTAGGTGTGATTAAATCCATTTATTGGAGGAAATATGAGATTGGATAAATTTTTAAAAAATTCAAGAGTTATAAAAAGAAGAACTGTTGCTAAAGAAGCTGCAGAATCTGGGAGAATAAAAGTTAATGGGAAAACAGCAAAGCCGGGACTGGAAATTTCTTTAAATGATATTGTAGAAGTTACATTTGGAAATAATATAGTCAAATTTGAAGTTTTGCAAATAATTGAAAATCCTAAAAAGGATGAAGCAGATAAAATGTTTAGGATAATACAATGAGAAAAGATGTAAATTCTAGAAAAAAAATTAAAAGGAAATTTATTTCTGATCCTAGAAAAGTTAATATAATTTTTTGTATTTCGGCTATATTTTTGATAGTGTTTTTGGTTATTTTCATTGGTCAAAAAAGACAAATAAAACAACTTAAACAAAATACGAATAAGTTAGTTACTAGGCAGAAAGAATTAGAAGATAATATCTCTAAATTAAAAACAGAAATTGAAAATTCTAATTCACTGGAATATATAGAAAAAAAAGCAAGAGAAGATCTTGGAATGATAAAAAAAGATGAAAAAATTTATACAGATGATGAAAATAGTATAAATACTGTTCCAAAAGAATCACATGATGAGACAAAAAATGAAACAAAAAAAGAAAATTAGGATTTTATATGAAAATTGATAAAAATATTATTGATTTAATTAGAAAAAAAAATATTCTAATAGGGGTGAGTGGCGGAGTTGACTCAATTGTATTATTTGATTTGATAAATAAAATTAAAGATGAAATAAATTTAAATATTGAAATAGCTCATTTTAATCATTCTACTAGAAATGGAGAATCTGATGATGATGAATTATTTGTTAAAAAAATATGTGAAATAAATTCTATAAAATTTCATTCGAGAAGAGATTCTATGTCCAAATATGCAAAAAATAATAAAATCTCAGAAGAAGAGGCTGGTAGAATTTTAAGGCATAAATTTTTTTGTGATATTCTAAAAGATAAAGACGATTTAGAAAACTGGTATCTTGCATTGGCTCATAATTTGGATGACCAAATAGAAACTATTTTTATGAGAATATTTAGAGGAACCGGTATAAAAGGACTTGAAGGTATGCATCAAATAGATGGTAAAATTATTAGGCCCTTGCTTAATTTTAAGAAAGAAGAAATTTTAGAATATGCAAAAAAAAATAAATTAGAATATCATCAAGACTATACAAATTTTGAAAATATTTATACAAGAAATTCTATCAGAAATGAACTAATACCTATTATAAAAGAAAAATATAGCAAAAATATTTATGACTCTATTTTAAATTTGTCAAAGTATTCAATTGAATATAACGAATATATAAACAATAAACTTAATGAGAAACTTAATGGATTAGATATTGAGATTTCACAAGATTACACTAAAATAAAAAAAACAGATATACATAAATTTACAAGTTTTGAAAGAAATATTTTTCTTAGAAATGAAATTGATAGGATAAATAATAGTAATTATGATTTTACTAAAAACCATTATTCAGAAATAGGAAAAATAATTGATTCTGATAAAGGAGTATATGTCATAATTAATGGAATGATATTTTATAATTCATTTAATTATTTTATAATAAGAAGGTATGATGATTTTAATGAAAGCGTTGATTTTGAAGTAAAAGAAGATATAATTGATTTTGGTAAATATAAAATATTTTTTAACAAAAACTGTGATAAGCCAGGACTTTTGAAACTTAATTCAGGAGATAAAATAAAGATTAGGTTTAGAAAAAATGGAGATAAGATATGCATCAATGGGAAAATAAAAAAACTTAAGGATTTTTTAATTGATAAAAAAATAGATAGATTTGAAAGAGATTTATTGCCTGTTATTGAATATAATGGTGAGATAGTTATGGTTTCAAATTTATATAAAAGAAAAATAAAAGATAATGGGAAAATTACTATACAAATAAAGGAGAAATAATGAATAGAAGAAAACAGAGTTTTATGTCATTTTTACTTCCTATATTATTGATAATACTTGTATTTTCATATATTGGAGATATATTTAATACATCAAATAATATTGGAATTGGTGAGCTTGTAAAAAATATCAGCTCAAATAAAGTGAAGAAAATTACTACAAAAGGCTCGAAAGTGGAAGGCGTTTTAAAGGATAATTCAACTTTCGTTTCTGAATTACCGGCAGAATTTCAAAATAATTTCTATGATAATTATTTGAAAAAAAGTGTAGATGCTGGACAAATTGAATATCAAGGATTACCGGCTGATGGACCAAATATATTTATCCAAATTTTACCAACACTTATACTTTTAGGAGGGCTGAGTGTACTGTGGTATATTTTTATGGCTAGAGGTGCAAATGGAAGTTCTCAAGCTATGAAGTTTGGTAAGAGCAGGGCAAAAATGAATCTTGAAAAAAATAATAACATTACATTTGCTGATGTTGCCGGGTTAAGAGAAGAAAAAGAAGAAATGGAAGAATTAGTTGATTTCCTAAAAAATCCTAAAAAATATGTTGAACAAGGAGCTAGAATTCCTAAAGGTGTTTTACTTGTAGGACAACCAGGTACTGGTAAAACATATATTTCTAAAGCTGTTGCCGGAGAAGCAAAAGTGCCATTTTACAGTATAAGCGGTTCTGATTTTGTTGAAATGTTTGTAGGGGTTGGAGCA
Source organism: Helcococcus sp. KG196 (assembly GCF_046035495.1). Lineage (NCBI taxonomy): Bacteria > Bacillati > Bacillota > Tissierellia > Tissierellales > Peptoniphilaceae > Helcococcus > Helcococcus sp. KG196. The sequence goes on along the minus strand of NZ_JBFNFI010000008.1, from coordinate 51,610 downwards.
TCAAGAGTTCGAGATATGTTTGCAGAAGCAAAGAAAAATGCCCCATGTATTATATTTATAGATGAAATAGATGCTGTTGGACGTAAGAGAGGATCAGGTTTAGGTGGTGGACATGATGAAAGAGAACAGACACTGAATCAATTACTTGTGGAAATGGATGGTTTTGAAAAAAATGAAGGAATCATAATGATCGCTGCAACAAACAGACCTGATATTTTAGATCCCGCTTTATTAAGACCGGGTAGATTTGATAGAACTATTCATATTGGAATGCCTGATGTAAAAGAAAGATATGAAATTTTACAAGTTCATACAAGAAATAAAAAATTATCAGAAAGTATAAATTTAGAAAATGTTGCAAAATCAACTGCTGGATTTTCTCCAGCGGAACTTGAAAACTTAACAAATGAAGCTGCACTATTGGCAGCAAGAAATAATCAAGAGTTTATTACTCCTGATTTAATGGACGAAGCTGCAATAAGAATTATGGCAGGTCCAGAAAAGAAATCTAAAGTAGTTATTGAAAGAGAAAGAAAACTTACAGCATATCATGAAGCAGGACATGCTGTTACAGCACAATTTTTAAAAGATTTAGATCCTGTGCATATGATAACAATTGTGCCTAGAGGTCAAGCTGGTGGATTTACAGCATATCTTCCTGATGAAGATAAAACATTTAGAACTAAAGGCGAAATGAAAAATAGAATTGTTGCTTTATTAGGCGGAAGAGCTGCAGAAGAGATTGTATTAGATGATATATCAACCGGTGCTTCAAATGATATTGAAAGAGCTACACATATTGCCAGAGCAATGATTAAAATCTATGGTATGAGTGATATACTTGGACCTGTTCAATATGATGATGCTAGTGGAAATGTATTCCTTGGAGGAAACAATTATTCAAAAGGTGATCATTATTCAGAAAAAACGGCTATTGAAATTGATAAAGAAGTTACAGATATTATTAAATCAGCTTATGTAAAAGCAAAAGAAATAATAGTAGAACATAGAGATTTGTTAGAAGAATTGGCTCAAGAATTACTAAAAAAAGAAACTATCAGAAAAGATGAGTATATTGAAATTGTAAAAAAATATGATATAAACTTTAAGGAAGAGGAAGTTTCTTTCACACAAATTGATGAAAAATAATTATAAAGGAGAATAATATGTTTTTAACTCAAACTCAGCAAGGAGGGATTAATTCATTTATATATATTTTATATGGTGGATTGATTATGTTTTTTATCTATAAATTTTATAAACAACATGTTGCTGCAAAAAGTGCAAAAGGACAAATTTTTAGATTTAGAAAAGATGTAAATAAAATAATGATTTTATTAACATTTTTAATTACCGGATTTGGAATTTATAATATAATCACTGGACAAATTATTTCAGGTGTAATAATGTTAATATTAATTTTAATATTAGGAGTTGAATATACATATCCAAATGTTTTCGCTGAAAACGGATTTGTAATTGATGGAAAATTTGTTGAATGGCATGAAGTTAAAAAATGGGGATTTGATGTTGAAAGGGGGGAACTTTTAGTAAGATTTAAAAAAGATTTTGAGGAAAAACAAGGCCTTTTAAGGATTGCAAAGAAAGACATCAAAGAGGTTGAAAATTTATTTAGAAAATATAAATTAAAAAAATAAAAAAAATAAAAAAATAAAAAAATAAAAAAATTAAAATGACTGGTATCTTTTAAGAACTAGATCGGAGGAAAAATGAATAACAAAACACAAAACATTACTTTATTAGGAATTTTAACGTCAATAATTATAATTATGACAGCAGTGCCAGGTATTGGTTTTATACCAATTGGATTAGTAAACGCAACAATTATTCATGTGCCTGTAATTATTTTAGCAATAGTTAAGGGACCAAAAATGGGGGCTATTATAGGACTTATATTTGGACTTTCATCGATGGCGAATGCTTTTTTAAGACCAACACCAGCATCGTTTTTATTTATGAATCCAATTATAGCAATAGGGCCTAGAGTTTTAATAGGTATATTTTCAGGCTATAGCTTTATTTTTATAAAGAAATTATTAAAAAATGATAGCATTTCCGCAGGTTTAGCTGCTGGTATTGGTTCAATGACAAATACAGCAGGAGTTTTGGGGTTAATTTATATAATTTATGCACAAAGATATTTAGAAGTGACAAATAGAGCGGGGCAAAATGCGTTTAATGTTTTACTAGGTATTGCAGGTGGTCAAGGAATTATTGAGATGCTTGTATGTATTGCGATTGTAATTCCGGTAGCTACAATTTTATTAAAACTAGATAAAAGAGGAATTTTATGATATTAATCATAGATATTGGAAATACCAATGTTGTATTAGGTATTTATAAACAAGATAAAAAAATCAATAGTTGGAGATTGGAAACTAGACAGACAAAAACGATGGATGAATATGGGTCACAAATTGAATCGATTTTATTACATGAAGGTATATCAGTAAATGATATTGAGGATGTAATTATTGGTTCAGTGGTTCCAACACTACAGCATACATTTAAACTTATGTGTAAAAAATATTTAAGTCATGAACCTATTGTGATTGGAGAAAATACTAGAACCGGCATGCCTATTAAATATGAAAATCCAAAAGAGGTAGGAGCAGACAGGATTGCAAATTCTGTTGCAATGATTGAGCATTATGAGTTACCGGCAATATTAATTGATATGGGAACAGCTATAACATTTGATGTTGTTAGTTCAAAAGGAGAATATTTAGGAGGAGCAATTGCACCTGGTATGAATATTGCTTCTAATGCTCTTTTTGAAAAAACATCAAAGTTACCTAAAGTTGAGTTTGATATACCGAAATCATCAATCGGAAAGACAACGGAAGAAGCTATTAAATCCGGTTTAGTTTATGGTTATGTTGGTTTAGTTGATAATATAATAGAGCAAATTCTTAAAGATTTAGGCGTTACAAAGGAAGATACGTCTATAATAGGTACTGGTGGGTATTCTAATTTGATTTCACAAATGTCTAAGTATATTACAGATATAGATAAGGATATTACACTGGAAGGTATGAGACTTATATATGAAAAAACAAAAAGGAAGGCTTAATGAAAAAATCAAAGACAAAACTTAATTTACTTGAGGGAAGTATTCTAAAAAAATTAGTATTATTAAGTGCTCCTTTGATGGCTACATCTTTTGTAAACATGGCTTACAATATGACAGATGCAGCATGGTTAGGCAGATTGGGGTCCGATTCGGTGGCAGCATCGGGATCGGCTCATTTTTTTGTTTGGATTGCTAGTGCATTAATAGGAATTTCAAGAGTGGGAACAAGTATATTTGTTGCTCATGAATATGGTTCAAATAATAAAAATAGATTAAAAAATACAATAAAAAACGGTATTGTTTTATTATTTTTAATAGTGTTGGCATATTCCTTATTAATAAATATTTTTGCTGAAAATTTAATAGGAATCTATAATCTAAATTCAAAAGTTTCAGGCCTTGCTATAACTTATCTTACAATATTTTCATACGGATTTATTTTTACAGGATTAAATATGTTGTTTTCAAATATTTATAATAGCTTGGGAAATAGTTTTTATCCATTTGTTGCTAATGTTGTAGGGTTGGTAATAAATATTTTATTAGATCCTATATTAATTTTTGGATTTGGTCCAATTCCATCAATGAGTATAGCAGGAGCAGCATATGCTTCAGTATTTTCACAATTTGTGGTTTTAGTAATTTTATTAGTTGATATCTTCAGGACTAAAAATGAAATTTATGAAGGAATATTTCAAGGTGTGGTATCTTTTAAGGATTTATCGATTAAATTTAAAAAGGGTTTTCCAGCTGGACTTATGAGTATTACCCATGCAATTATTTCTTTAACTTTAGCAAGATATACTTCATTTTATGGGACAAAGCCAATGGCTGTCGCATCAGTAGGAGCTATTATTGAATCAATAACATGGATGACAACAGAAGGACTACAAGGAGCCATAATAGGTTTTGTAGGACAAAATTTTGGAGCAAGATTACATAAAAGATTAAATAGGGTAATTAGTACATCATTAAAAATTGTATTTGGAATAGGAGTTATCGGGACATTTGTATTGATAACATTTAGATATCGTTTATTTAGCTTATTTATTCCAAATGAATCTGATACTATTGTGATAGGTGCTTCTTATTTACTAATTTTAGGAATGTCACAATTATTTATGGCTATGGAAATAGGAATTGCAGGCGTACTTAATGGTCTTGGAGAAACTAAATCTCCAGCAGTTGTTTCAATGATATTTAATATTTTAAGAATACCAATGGCTCTAGCACTTATGCCACATTATCAATTTTATGGAATTTGGATTGCAATGACAATTTCTTCAATTTTTAAGGGAATATTTGCATACATTATATTAATAAAGGAAAAACAAAAAGTTGAAAAAGTATTTGAATAATAAAAAAAGGGATGTTGAAAAATAAAAAATAGCTTTTAAATTACAAAAAATTAATAAAAATAAAACAAGCCCTAGATTTCAACATCTAGGGCTTGTTTTTAGGTATAATATTAATATGAAAAGCAAAAATAATATACCATGCTTAAATTTTAATTTAAATAACGGGACAAATTCAATTTCTAAAGTGTATAAATGTTTCGATTGAAACTTCAATTAAAAAGAAAAAGCTATTACAAAATAACATCTTTAGTTATTTTGCAACAGCCCTTTTTAAGTTTTTTACATTGTAATTGTAAAATCTGTACCTTTACCTAATTCAGAATTTACATCTATTTTAAATCCTAGTAGTTCAACATATGTCTTAGTTATTGCTAATCCTAATCCTTGACCACTTACTTTTGTATTTCTAACATTATCTACCCTGTAAAATCTTTCGAAAATATGAGGTAGATCATCTTTACTTATCCCAATTCCATTATCAGATATTGTTATAACATCTCGATTTGAAAATGATTGAAATATGATTTGAATTGTTCCATTTTCATTACTTGCTTTAATTGCATTTGATATTATATTTGCTACTACCTGTGTAAGTTTATCATAATCAGAATTTATTATTTTACTTTTATCAAAATTTTTAACTAATTTTATATTTTTTTCTTTCAGTAGAGGCTCAAAACTTGAAGATACGGTTTCTAATAAATTTACTATATCAAAATCTTCAATTTTTAACTCATTAAAGTTTTCTTTTTTATTAAATGTTATTTCCAAATTATCTATCATAGAACTAATTCTTCTAGTTTCAGATAAAAGCATTGAAATAGTTTCTTTATCTGCATCAATAATTTCATCTTTAATAGCTTCTAAATGAAGAATTAAATTTGTTATAGGAGTTCTTAATTCATGTGCTATATCATGGGAATAGTCAATTCTATATTGTTCTTGCATTTTTAAGGATTTTGATAAATAGTTTATATTATCAGATAATTCATCTAGTTCATATATATCATATTTTTTTTCAGAACTTACATATTTTTTCTCTATTAATTTTTTAGTTTTATCTTGAATTTCTTTTATAGGTATAGTGATATTTTTACTTAGTAGTACAATCAATATTGTTGCGATTATAATAGAAATAATGAAAATAACCACATACTGGGTAATTATATCTGATTGAAATACATTCATAATTTTATTGTAAGAATAAACATTGTCTATGTATGATACTTCTAATGTACCGGCAATTTCATTATTGGAATTTATTATATTATATGAAGATTTAACTATATCATTATTTTTTAGATTTTTATTATTTTTATAATCTAAATTGTCATATTGTAGTAAAAGTTTTTTTTCATTATTATAATATTTAATCAAAATTCCCTTATTTTTTGAATATAATTCCAATAGAAATGGATTTAAGCCATTTTGACTTTTTATTATTTCGGTAATATCATCTTTTATTTGATTAAATTCAGTTTGTCTTTGATTTCTAAGATAATATTTTAATGTATTATCAAATGTATATATTGATGTGAATGCTGAAATCATTAGAACAAAAATTAATAAAGAAATAAACGTAATATTTAATTTTTTACCTAGATTCATTAGTATCTCCAGCTTTATATCCTAATCCATATATTGTTTTAATATATATTGGATTTCTTGGATTATCTTCAATTTTTGCTCTAATATTTTTGATATGAGTATCAACAGCTCTGTCAAATGCATCATATTCATATCCAAATGCTATTTCAATTATTTCATTTCTTGTAAATGTTTTTGACGGGTTTTTGTATAATGTAAGAATAATCATTAACTCATTTTTTGTTAAAGCAACTTCCTCATTATTTTTTAATACTCTATTATTGGTTATATCAATTTTAAGTTTTCCATCATTTGTAGTTATAATTTCATTGTTATGTATAGTTTCAGTTCTTCTTAATACTGCTTTCACTCTCTCAACTAATTCTAATGCTGAAAAAGGTTTTCTAACATAGTCATCAGCACCTGATTTAAGTCCTTTAATTATGTCATCTTCATTTACTTTAGCTGTCACTAAAATTACAGGAATTTTAGAGGTTTCTCTAACTAATTCCAATACTTTTTCACCACTTAATTTAGGTATCATAAGATCTAAAATTATTAAATCAAAATTATTTTTATAAAATTTATCAATTGCTTCAGAACCATCTTGTGCAATTTCTGCATAAAATCCATTTTTTTCTAAATATGATTTTTCCATTCTTGCAATGCCGGGTTCGTCTTCAACTATTAGTATTTTGTATTTCATATTAACCTCCAATTTTATAAATTTAGCTGCTACATTTTGTAGCAGCTAAATAAAATTCTAAAAATCAAGAATAGACCTTCTTGTGTTTAAATTGTTTTCTTTTTGAGTTTCTTTTTGAGTTTCTTTATTATCTTCCGGATTTTGATCCGGTTTGTTATTAGTGGTTCCTTTTTTTATGTTTGTAGTTACTTTACCATCTTTTGTAGTTGTTTGGGTAATTACAGTACCATCCGGTTTTGTAGTTATTACTTCATTATCTCCATTTGGTTTAATTGTTGTAATAACAACACTTCCATCAGGGAGTTTTTTAACTTCAGGTTGTATTACTAGTGGTAAATTAGAATATTTTGTCGGTACTAAGTAAGCCCAATCTTGAGGAATAATATTATTGAATTCTCTAGGATTATATGGGATTGGTCTGTTTATAAATACTCTTTTTTCTACAATACCTAAAGGTGCATTATCAGCTGCAAGTAAATTATTTCTTTTATCTATATTTACCAATACATGAGCATTTGATACTTTTTTAGGTTCAGTACCTTTTTTAAAATATTCTGTATATACCATATTTCCTCTTGGGTCAAGAGCTGTATATTTCGATGGAAGTAATCCGTCAACTTTGCTTACTTTTACTTTTATAATATTTTTAGGTTTTTCAAATTTTTTAGCTTCCTTTCCATCTAGTAGTTTATTCATAAAATTACCGTAAAATGATGTCAAGTTTGCTGACTTACCGTACATGTGTAGATTATTATTATCAAAACCTATCCATGTAGCAGATGTATAATATGGATTAAAACCTGCAAACCAAAAATCCGCATTGTCATTATTTGTACCGGTTTTTCCTGCTGTATCAATACCATTTTTATTTAGTGCATCATTATGGTAATCAAAATCATTTACAATACCTTTTAGTACATCTGTAATTAAAAAATTTGTTTCTTTAGAAAATACTTTTATTGGTTTATATTCGTTTTTATAAATTAAACCAACTTTAGGTTTTTCAATTTTTGATATGATTGATGCAGGTATTCTTTCACCATTATTTGCAAATGTTTGATATGCATTTGCCATTTTGAATACACTAAATCCTTCAACTACTGAACCTATACCCATTGCAGGTCTTTCGTCATTCTCATTTGGATTTTCCTCCGCACTGACAAATGTATCTTTATCTGGATGTTCTTTATCTATTAATCCTAATTTTTCAAGATATGGTAATGATTTGCTTACACCTAAATCTTCTCCTAAGATTTTAACGGCAGGAGGGTTTAGTGATTCCTTTAATGCATCTCTTGTTGTTACAATACCTCTATAAATATTGTCGTAGTTAACAGGCCATGGTTGATTACCTATCAATTGATAAGGCGTGTCATCAACAGGAGTTGCTAATGTACGGCCTTCTTCAATAGCAGGTGCATAAACAGCTAGCGGTTTTATTGAAGATACAGGTTGTCTGAAGAAATTTGTAGCCCTATCAATTGTGTCATCTGTACTATTTCCTCTTTTAGCTACCATTGCTACTACCTCTGCTGTTTTACTATCTAATACAACTGTTGAAGATTGGGGTTGTACTGTACCATTTTTTTCAACTGAATAGTACTTTTTATTTATAACTAAATTGTCATTTTTAATATTGTAAAAATCTTTAACATTTTCAAAAAATTCTTTTTTTATCATAAATTTTTCGTCATTTATTTCTTTTAGATAATCATTTTTTATTTCTATATTTGAAATCCTAAATGTATATAATTGATTATCATCGCTTATTTTATAAAATGGTTTTATATATATACCATTATTAATTTTAGCTAGTCCTGATGATGAAAAAATTAAGTTTTTATCTTTATCAAATTCATACCATCCTGATGGGATATATAATTCTTCTTTGTCAGTTAAAAGATTTGACTTCTTATAATATAATTTATTTTTATCTGAATTTATAATATCTCCCAAATTATCGAATTTAATGTCTCCGAATAGGGGACCTCCATTTGTTTGATAGCTAAATATATTTGCAAAATCATTATAAGTTTCTTCTAATTTTTTTTGGGCATTCCAATCAATAGTAGTTGTTATGTCAAGACCACCGGTATAAAGAAGATTTTTTGCTTCTTCATATTTCATATCTTGAGTTTTCATTATAATGTCTATTGCTTGTGATTTAATTAGAGAAGAAATAGCGGTTGCGTATTGTTTATTCTCTTTTGAACCGGGTTTAACGCTTCCCAGCAAATCAAATTTTATTGCCTCATCATATTCTTTTTTAGTAATTTTGCCTAAATTATACATTTTTTTCAATGTGAAATTTTTTCTATCAAGTATTGAATCATTTAAAACTGCAACATATTCCACTCCTTGTAGTCTATATGTCCCAGCAGTTTTTGCATCCTTAGGCACATCAGCAGGACTATACGCATAAAATAGACTATAGTTTGATGGAGCTTGAACAATTGAAGCAATAGCAGCCGATTGAGCAATATTTAAATCTTTTGCAGACTTTGAAAAATAGGTTTGAGATGCCGCTTCAACACCATAAGAATTTTGTCCTAAGAATACTCTATTTAAGTATCCTTCAAGAATTTCATCTTTACTTATTTGTTTTTCAACACCTAATGCAAGATACATTTCCTGTATTTTTCTTTCCCAGCTTACTTCATTTGTTAAATAAACATTTTTTATAAGTTGTTGTGTAATTGTTGATCCACCTTGAGATATCCCGCCGGATGTAATATTTGTAAAAAATGATCTTATAACACTTTTCGGATCTACTCCTCTATGTGTTTCAAATCTTTCATCTTCTAAACTTATAAATGCATCTTTTAGAGATTTTGGTACATCTTTTATACTTATAATTTCTCTGTATTCATCAAACGCTATTGATTCAATTAAATTACCATCTCTATCTAAAATATTAGAATTTTGATTTAAATTTAATGAAATATTTTTAGGATTGATTTTTGGAGAATTTTCAGCAACTTTAATTATTGAAACTCCAAGCATCGCTCCAACTGTAATTACTAGTATTCCTATAACTAATACAAATAATAAAATAATTTGCACTATTATTTTTAACATGGATGTAGGAATATCAGATATTTTTTTCTTCATATTTTACTCCTTGGAAATTTAACATATTTATATTAAATTCTTGTGTTTAAATATTTTCTATTATATTATAACATAATACCCGAATAATTAAAATATACACATTCTTACTTATTTGTTATAATGAATTAAGGTGGTTTAAAATGAAAAAAGAAAAAGTAATAATAGTTGATGTAAACTTAAACAATAAATATACAGAAAGTCAATTAGAATCAAGAATTTTTGAGTTAAAAGAGCTAGTAAGGGCTTCAAATTCTGAGTTTGTAGCAAGTGTAGTACAAAATTTAAAAGAAATTAATTCTAAATATTATATTGGATCCGGTAAAGCACAAGAATTAGCAGAAATGGTTCAAAATCTTGAAATAGATACAGTTATTTTTAATAATGAGCTTACTGGCTCCCAAATGAAAAATCTTGAAGATGTGATTAATAAAAAAATTGTAGATAGAACGGGATTAATTTTAGATATATTTGCAACTAGAGCTAGAACTAATGAATCTAAGCTTCAGATTAAACTTGCACAATTAGAGTATAGATTGCCTAGATTAGTCGGATTTAGAAATTATCTTTCTAGAGAAGGTGCAGGTATTGGGACAAGAGGACCCGGGGAACAAAAACTTGAAATAGATAGAAGATCGGTTCAAATGGAAATAAATTCCATAAAGAATAAATTAAAAAATATAGAAAATAAACGTATTGTAGAAAAGAGAAAAAGATTAAATTCCAGTATACCGATAGTTTCTTTAATTGGTTATTCAAATGCTGGGAAATCAACGTTATTAAATACAATAAGTGAAAAATATGCAGAGAATGTAAAAAAAGTATATTCAGATGATTTATTATTTGCAACTTTAGATACATCTGCAAGAAAAATTAAATTGTTAAATGGTAAAGATATTATAATCACTGATACTGTAGGATTTATTTCTGATTTACCTACAAAATTGGTAGAATCTTTTAAATCTACTTTGGAGGAAGTAAGAGATTCTAATTTAGTTTTAATTGTTGTTGATGCATCAAATTATGATTATGAAATACAGATTAAAGCGACAGAAGATATATTGGCAGATATGGATTTGAGCGGAAAAAATATTTTATATGTCTTTAATAAAATGGATAAAAATCCTGATTTTAGGTTTTATAAAAAAGTTGATAATGAAATTTACATTTCTGCAATGGATGAAAATGATATAGAAAGATTAATTAAAAAGATAGAAAATCTATTATTTGGAGATTATTCAATTTATGAAGTTTTTGTATCCTATTCAGATTATGATAAAATAAAAAAACTAGTTCCTTTTTCATTAAAAAAAGACGAAAAGTTTGAAGCAGATGGAATTAAAACTTATTTATTATTAGATGATAATATGAAAATAAAATATAGAAAGTTTATTAAAAATGAAGTATAAAGAATATAAATCAATTTTAAATGAATATTCAAGTGAAATAGAAATAAATAGATCTAGATTTATTTCTAATATAAAATATTGTGAAACAGAAGAAGAATCTTTAGCTTTTATTGAAAAAATAAGTAAAAAGTATAGAGATGCTACTCATAATTGTACAGCATATATAAATGGTGATATCTCAAATATACAAAGGTATAATGATGATGGTGAACCTCAGGGAACAGCAGGTATACCTATGCTGGAAGTATTAAAAAAAGAAGAGTTAACTAATTTGTGTGTAGTGGTTACAAGATATTTTGGTGGTAAAAAACTTGGAGCATCAGGTCTTATAAGAGCATATGGAGGTGCTGTTTCAGATGTTTTAAGGGTTTCAGAAATTATAGAATTTAAAAATTATTATAAAGTTAAACTTGTATTTGATTATAATTTTTTAGGAAAAATTGATAATTATATAGGAGAACAAAACTTTTACATTAAGCAAAGAGATTATTTAGAAAAAATAGAAAATATAATGTATATAAGTGTTTTGAAATATCAAAAATTTAAGGAACAATTATTTGAAATTACAAGTGCAAATATTGATATTAAAATAATTGATGAAGTATTATTAAAAGTTAGAAATGGAGAAATTATAGACTTATGAGTATTTTTTGTAAAAAATATGCTAAATTAATAACAGTTTTATTTTCTTTTTCTTTAATATTATTTTTACTTACACTTTCAATAAATATCGGTTCAGAAGATTTTAATTTTTACAAAAATTTTTCTATTGAACATAATTTGAAAAATCAAGTTGGAGTAAGTCAAGATAATTTAGAGAAAATGTATAAAAGTTTGCAGGGACAAATAAAAACCGGGGATGAAAAAGAAATTAAACAATATTTTAATGATAGAGAAGTTTCACACATGAAAGATGTGTATAAATTGTTTAATCTTAATAGAAATATTAATAGGATTATGATGGTAATAGTTATAATTAGTTCCACTTTAGTTTATTACAATAAAGAAGACAAAGTACAGAATTCAAAATATATAATAAATTATTTACTAATTATATTAGTCGGATTTTTAATATTAGGTGGTATAGTTTATTTTAATTTTGAATCTTCATTTATTAAATTTCATGAATTATTTTTTAATAATGATTTATGGTTATTGAATCCTGAAACAGATATAATGATAAGGATGTTACCACAGGAATTTTTTATGAGTATTGCATTTAAGATTTTTTCGATATTTATTTTGTTTATGGGTATAGTAATAGCAAGTTTGATAATTTTTATTTTTGTAAAGAAAAGAGGTAAAAGAAATGTTTCAGTATAATGGAAGTAGGGTAGCATTTTCGTTTCTAGGGATAGATGTATACTGGTATGGTGTGCTTATTGTTACAGGAATGATATTAGCAGTATATCTTGTAAGTAGAGAATTAAAACGATTGGGAGAGAATCCGGATTTAATATATGATATAGCAATTTGGGTGTTACCAGCGTCTATAATAGGAGCTAGGTTATATTATGTTATTTTTGAATTTGGAAGATATGATAATATTTGGGAAATGATTAATGTTAGAGATGGTGGATTAGCAATACATGGAGGAGTAATAGCCGCCGTATTAGTAGGATTTATTTATAGTAAAATTAAAAGAATCAATTTCTTTAAGGTTTCTGATTTAGTTGCAATTTTTATGCCATTAGCTCAAGCTATTGGTAGATGGGGAAATTTTATAAATAACGAAGCACATGGGGGACCAACTAATGCACCTTGGGCTCTTATAATTGATGGACAAAAATATCATCCGACATTTTTTTATGAGTCACTTGGAAATTTTTTAATATTTTTGGGATTATTTATTTATTATAGAAAAAAATCTCCAAATACAGGGAAACTTACAGCATTGTATATGATTTTTTACGGAATATTAAGATTTTTTGTTGAGTCTTTAAGAACTGATAGTTTATGGTGGGGACCAATAAGAGTTGCTCAATTGGTATCAATTTTTGGAATTATCACAGGGGTAATTATAATTTATTTTGCAAATAAAAATAAGTTTTATTCAGAAGATTTTTATAATATTAAAAATATTTAACATTTAAGTTTTTTAAATAGAATACTATATATAGTATTCTATTTTTTTTATTACATTACATTGTGTGTTGAAATAAATAAAAAAAATTTTTTTAAAAAAAATTAAAGGAAAAATATAAAAAAAAGATAAAAAAATTTTTTATCTTTTTTTTTATATTTAAAATCTTGTAATTTACAATAAAATAGGATAGAATATAAGCAAGTGGAGAGTAAGTGGAATAAAGTGGTAGAAAGTGGTGAAAGTTATGTATATAGGAGAATATACACATTCAATAGATGACAAAGGTAGAGTTATAATGCCTTCTAAGTTTAGAGAAGAGCTTGGTGTGAAATTTTATGTCACAAAAGGCATGGAAGGTTGTATCTTCGTATACGATGAAGTTGAATGGAAAAGACTTGAAGAAAAAACAAAAAACTTAAAACTTACCTCAAAAAAAGCAAGACAGTTCGAAAGATTATTTTATGCACCTGCTAGAGAATTAGAGTTTGATAAACAAGGACGTTTTGTAATACCACAGAATTTAAGAGATTATGCAAAAATAGAAAAAGAAGCATCAATAATCGGTGTATCTTCTAGGATTGAAATTTGGGATAAAAATAAATATGAAGAGTATATTAGTGGTTCAGAAATGGATTATGATTCAATAACAGAAGATTTTGAAGATTTAGATATATAGGATGAGGGACTATGAAATTCAATCACGAACCTGTATTGTTAAAAGAAACAATAGAGGCATTAAATATTAAAGAAAATGGAATATATGTTGATTGTACAGTTGGTGGAGCTGGTCATTCTATCGAAATTTTAAAAAGAATGGGTAGTGAAGGAAGACTTGTTGCTATCGATCAAGATGAAGAAGCACTTTTAGCTGCGTCTAATAGGTTACAAGGATATAAAAATCAAGTTTATTTTATAAAATGCAATTATGCTTATTTAGGTAAAATTCTTGACGAATTATCAATCGATAAGGTCGATGGAGTTTTAATGGATATAGGAGTATCTTCTCATCAACTTGATGAAAAAGAAAGAGGGTTTTCATACCATCAAGATGCTGAATTAGATATGAGAATGGATAAAGACCAAGAATTGACAGCTAGATATATAGTAAATAATTACGATAAAGATGATCTTGAAAAAATATTTTGGCAATATGGTGAAGAAAAATGGGGAATGAGAATTGCTGAATTCATAATTGAAGCAAGAAAAGATAGAGAGATAGTTACTACTTTTGATTTGGTTGAAATTATTAAAGCAGCAGTTCCGAAAAAAGCAAGGGTAGATAAACATCCTGCAAAAAAAATATTTCAAGCATTAAGAATTGAAGTAAATAAGGAGTTAGATGTTTTAGAAACAGGGATACAGTCAGCAGTTGAAAGATTAAAGCAAGGTGGAAGGTTAGCTATCATAACTTTTCATTCATTAGAAGATAGAATTGTGAAAAATAATTTTAAGGAATTATCAAGAGGATGTACATGTCCTTCAGAATTTCCTGTATGTGTATGTAATAGAAAAGAAATAATTAAAGTTATAAATAAAAGACCTATTACAGCAACTGAAGAAGAATTAAAAAATAATAATAGATCAAGATCTGCAAAACTAAGAGTTTGTGAAAAATTATAGAGGCTAATATGGAAAATTTAAGAGAATTAAAAGTAAATAGTATGACTACCTCTATAAGAAGGGTTAGAGTAAAATCAAAACGTAAAGTAAAAATAAATTTTGAAACATTAAAATATAATATGATGTTTATAAATGTAATATTTTCTGTTGTTTTGTTTTTTATCTTAATTGCAGGATATTCAGAAATGGTACACATAAGTAGTAATAACTTGGTAATGCAAAGTAAACTTGATGCATTAGAAGTAGATCAAAATTCCTTAAAAAATATAGCTGCTCCATTACAAAATAAAAAAAGAATAGAAGCAATTGCTAAATCAAGACTGGATATGATATATCCAAATAAAGACAATATTGTTAAAGTTGATAGCATGGGAAGTGATAAAAAATTAGTATTAAGTGATTTTGATTTGAAAAGAAAATCAAATAGTAATACAAATTCAATTTTATCAATTATAACAAATATATTTAGATGAGGTTTTGATGAAGAAAAAAGCTAATGAAAAAATGCTGAAAAATTTTGAAAATACAGATGCGAAAATGTATTATTTCTTAATAGTTTTAGCATTTTTTGTTTTTATATATATTATAAGATTTTATATGTTGCAAATTGTAGATATTAATGATTATAAAATTAAAGGTCAGAATATAGTAAAAGTAGGGAGTGTTATCAATTCAGCAAGAGGATCAATATTGGATAGAAATGGCAAGGAACTTGCAATTACACAAAAAATTGATTCTTTATATATGCTTCCTGTTACAACGAAAGAGAAAAGCGAAAAAGCAGAAAAAATTATTTCAGATAGCAAGAAGTTTAATTCATTAAGTAGTGATAAACAAAAAGAAATAAAAAAACAAGCTTCTATTTCTATTTATAGGCCTGAAGAAATTGAAAAAATTTCAAATATTTTAGGTATTTCAAAAAAAATAATAGACTATAATATTAAAAATAGCAAAGAGGGGTACATTTACGATGGATTAAATAAAATTCAAAAGGAAAAGATTGAAGAGTTAAATTTGAATTATCTAAAGATTGTGCAATTAGATAAAAGACTATATCCTAATAATAATATTTTATCTAGTACTTTAGGATTTACAGAAAATAATGTCGGAGAATATGGATTGGAAAAATATTATGATAAGGTTCTTTCCGGTGAATTAGGTTATAAAGAGTTTTATAAGGCGTTACATGGAACAGAAATACCATTTTATAGCGGAAGCACTCTGGAAGCAAAAGAGTCTAGAAATATTGTAACTACAATAAATTTAGATTTACAAAAGATACTTTATAAATATACTAAAGAAGCAATGATTTCTACAAAATCACTTTCTGCTACAGCGGTATTAATGAATCCAAATAATGGAGAGGTATTGGCTATGGAGTCATTTCCATCTTTTAATCCTAATAGCCCAAGAATGTTAAATTCGGATATCGATAAGTTATTTTTAAGTAATTTAGATAAATCAAAAGAATCTGAATATTTGATATCAAGATGGAATAATAATGCTGTATCTATGAGATATGATCCGGGTTCTGTATATAAAGTAATAACCACATCTATTGCACTTGAGGCAGATAATGAAATAAAAAATAAAATATATGATGACAATGGATATTATGAAATAGCACCTGGAGTAATTATACGTAGTTGGAGATATTGGGATCCTCATGGTCAACAAAATTTAAGAGAAGCACTAAAGAATTCGTCCAATCCTGTGTTTGTTCAAGTTGCGAAAGATATAGGAAAGCAAAGATATATTGATTATGGGCAATCTTTTAGGTTTGGACATAAAACAGGAATAGATTTACCAAATGAAATTGATGGGTTTTTCCCTAATTCGCCTGCTATATCAGATGTTGATTTTGGAATAATGAGTTATGGACACTATGTAAATGTTAATCCAACACAATTATTAAGTTCTATTAACACAACTGTTAATGGAGGCAAATACTATAAACCCCATTTATTAAAAAAAATACAAAATAAAAATAATCAAGATATTTATGAAAATAAAGAAGAATATTTAGGAAAAACAATTTCGGAAACAACATCGAAAGAGGTAAGAGAATATTTAGAATATACTGCGGATAGTTATGGATTAAATACTGAAAAAGTTAAATTTGGAGCTAAAACAGGTACAACGGTAAAATATACTAATGATAATATTTTTAATCATGATAATGAAAAATATGAATCAGTTTATGCATCAATTTTTATGGCATATCCATCAGATAAACCAAAATACACACTTTTATTAGTTTTAAATGAACCGCTGACAAGTCAATTGTCATCTGATACTGCAGTACCTTTTGCAAATAAAATTATGAAAGATGTAGTATCATATGATTCCGGAGATTCTAATAAATTGAAAAAAGTTAATAGTTTTGTAAAAATACCAAATGTAATTGGATTATCTTTTGAAGAGGCTAGCGCACTATTAGATAAGAATAATGTGAAAGCTACTACTAATCAAGAGATGGGAAGATTTCATATTATAAAGGAGCAAAATCCCTCGGCTGACGGATTATTAAAAAAAGATGATTATTTAAGATTAGATTTTGATAGCAAAATAAAAGTTCCTGATTTAATAGGAAGAAATGTAAGAAATATTGGAGAATACTTAAAATTAAATAAAATAAATTATATAATAAATGGAAAGGGAAGCACTATAAAATCTCAATCAGTAAAACCAGGAGAAATTATAGATGATCAACAAATTATAAAATTAGAAACAGAATAGGAGAAGTTTATGAAAGAAATTTTATTGATGATGCTATCTATAGTGTTATCAACATTATTTGTATGGGGATTAATTCCCATTTTAAGAAAAATGAAAGCAGGACAACCAATTAGAGAAGAAGGTAATAAAGAACATTATAAAAAAGCAGGTACGCCAACCATGGGTGGTTTAGCATTTCTTGCCGCATTTCTAATTATTTCTTTAGCATTTAATTATAATTTGAATGTTTTGTTTGTAGTTTTAGGCACATTATTTTTTGGATTGATTGGATTTATTGATGATTTTGAAAAAATTGTGAAAAAACATAATTTAGGACTAAATGAAAAACAAAAATTAATATTACAATTTGGAATTTCTTTTATATTAATTTTATTAATGTATGTATTATTGGATACTAAGATGTATATGCTAAATATACCATTTATAACAAATGGTATAAACATTAGCGTTTTAGTTATACCAATCTTAATGTTTATAATGGTCGGTACAGTTAATGCCGTAAATTTAACTGATGGATTAGACGGGTTATTATCTTCAGTTTCTATTCCTGTTTATATTGGAATTTATTTCTTAGCCAGAGTTAGTCATCCAAATGTTGCAATAAGTGCATTAATTTTTGCGGGAGTTCTTTTAGGATTTTTAGTATTTAATTCAAATCCATGTTCTGTAATGATGGGGGATACTGGTTCGATGGCGATTGGTGGTTCAATAGTGGTTATGATGTTTATTATTAATAAACCAATATATTTAATTTTTATTGGAGGTATCTATTTTATTGAAGCACTATCAGTTATTATACAGGTGCTATATTTTAAGAAAACAGGTGGAAAGAGAATATTTAGAATGAGCCCAATTCATCATCATTTTGAATTAGGGGGACATAAAGAAACTAAAATAGTTGCAAGTTTTATGGTTGTAAGTGTTTTATTAACATTATTTACATTGTATATTGTTTAAGGAAGAAGTATGGATGTTAAAGATAAAAAAGTTATCGTATTTGGACTTGGAGTTACAGGTAAGTCATCAATAAGAGCGTTATCAAAATTGGGTGCTAAAGTATATATATATGACGATAGGAAATATGAAGAATATAAAGATACATTAAATGATTTAAAAGAATATGATTATCAAATAATTGAAAATAAAGATGAAATAGAATGGGAAGAAATAGAATTTATATTAAAAAGTCCGGGAATTAAACTGGACAATAAATTTATATTATTGGCTTTAGAAAAAAATATAAAAGTTTATTCCGACATAGAAGTAGCATATCAACTATGGGGAGGAGATAATTTAATTTCTGTTACAGGTACAAATGGTAAAACTACAACCACCGCAATGATAAGTCATATACTTAATAAATGTGGAATAAAATCTAAAGTTGTTGGGAATATTGGTGTAGGAATTTTATGGGAAATCTTACAAAATGGATTAGATTATAAATATGTTTTAGAGTTATCAAGTTTTCAATTATCCAGTATTGATAAATTTAGATCAAAAGTATCTATTATTACAAATATTACTGAAGATCATACAGATTGGCATGGAAAATTTGATAATTATAAAGAATCTAAATATGCAATTTTTAAAAATGTATTAAAAAATGATGTTGTTATTCTAAATAAAGATGATATTTACTTAAAAAATTTAAATATAAACAGTGATAATATATTGTATTTTTCATTGAAAAATGATGCGGATGCGTATTTAAATAATAATGATATTGTAGTTTTAGATAATAAATTTAATAAAGATAAAATACATTTAGTTGGAAATCACAATATTGCAAATACTTTAGCTGCGTGTTTGGCTATATCAAATTTATATATACCATTTAATAAAATCGTTGATTCAATCAGTACTTTTAATGCTATTGAACATAGAATTGAATTTGTAAAAGAAATTAACGGCGTAAAATATTTTAATGATTCAAAAGGAACTAATATAGATTCAACAAAAGTTGCATTAGACGGATTTGAATCCAATGTTATATTAATTGGTGGCGGATATGATAAACATGTTGAATTTGATACATTATTTAATTGTAATAAAAATATAAAATTATTAATTTTATATGGTGAAACAAAATATAAAATGGAAAAATCAGCTAAGAAATGTAATATTAAAAATATTAAAATAGTAAATGATTTAGAGCAAGCTGTAAATCTTGCATATAATTATGCGGTAAATGGAGATACTGTATTATTTTCTCCTGCAAATGCAAGTTGGGATATGTATAACAGCTATGAAGAAAGAGGGAAACATTTTAAGGAATTGGTATTAAAATATGCAAAGTAAAGTAAAAGCATTATTTAATGGTTTAAGAAAATTTAATACTAAATATTTTAATTCTGATGCATCAAAATATAGTTCCAATTCGTTTATTATTATATTTCTTTCAATTTTGAGTATATCTGGTTTAATTATTTTATTGAGTGCAAGTTCGTATTTGACAATAAAGTATGAAAGTAGCAGATTTTTCTATGTTATTAGGCAAGCTGGTTTTACTATTATTGGATTTATTGTTATGATAATATTTTCTAAAATTGATTATAATTTTTATAAAAAATATGGAGGAATGTTTTATATAATATCCATAATACTATTAATATTATGTTATGTGCCATTTATATCATCACCAATAAATGGTGCTAAAAGAGCAATAAAAATATTTATAACATTTATGCCGTCAGATGTTGCTAAGTTATTTGTGTTGATAGCTTTATCAAAACTATTAATCACTAATTATAAAGAAAATGATGAGTGGAAAAATGGATTTTTCAAAATTATGATATTCATTTTTATTCCATTTATATTGATTTTTTTTCAGACAGATTTATCTACATCGCTTGTATTACTTTTTGCATGTTTATCAGTATATTTTATATATGGATTTAACAAAAAATTTCTTTTGGTTTTAATACCGGGAATTTTAGTTTCTGTCTTATCTTTAAAGTTTATACTTAAACCTTATCAAATTGACAGGCTAATTGCATTTTTAAATCCAGAAGCATATTATGATGATATTTCTTGGCAAGTATTAAATGGATTGTTTGGATTTTCAAGAGGCGGTGTATTTGGTGTAGGGTTTGGTAAAGGGATATATAAGCATGGATATTTATCAAATGAAGTAATAAATGACATGATATTTTCTGTAGTAGGTGAAGAATTTGGATTTATTGGTGCAATTGCAATATTACTATTAGTATTTATAATTACATATTTAGTAATAAGAGAAGCTATGAAGTCTAAAGATATATATGCAAAATTATTATGTTTTGGTATAGGAATGGTTTATTTTTTTCAATCAATGATTAATATTGGTGTTACAATAAGTTTAGTTCCAAACACAGGCATTACACTTCCTTTTATATCTAATGGGGGTACATCGCTTATAGCATTTTTTGCAATGTTTGGTGTGGTATTAAATATTTCCAGACAAAATAAATATTTAGAAAAAAATGAAAATAATAAAAATAAAAAAAATGTTTAAAAAATATTAATATATTGTTATACTAATAGTAATAGCATAAAATTTTGTAAAAAATATATGATAATTTATTTGGAGGGTTAAATGAGTAATTTTGATATAGAAGTTAACAACACAGGTTTAGCTAAAATTAAAGTAATCGGTGTTGGTGGCGGTGGTAATAATGCCATCAGTAGAATGAAAGAGTCAGGTTTAGTTGGTGTTGAATTCGTTGCGATTAATACGGATAAACAAATTTTAGATGCAATTAATAGTGATGTTACATTACAAATTGGTACAAAATTAACCAAAGGTTTAGGTTCCGGTGGAAATCCTGAAGTGGGCGAAAAGGCTGCTGAGGAAAGTAAACAAGAAATCGCTCAAGTATTACAAGGATCGGATATGGTATTTGTAACTGCTGGTATGGGTGGCGGGACAGGTACAGGGGCAGCACCAATCGTTGCACAAGTTGCTAAGGAGATGGGGATTTTAACTGTTTCTGTTGTAACAAAACCATTCCTATTTGAGGGAAGAAATAGACAATTACAAGCTGAAGCTGGTATTGAAAGATTAAAGAAAAATGTTGATACATTAATTGTTGTACCAAACGATAGATTGCTACAAATTGCTGAAAAAAGAACAACAATGATTGAAGCATTTAAGATGGCTGATAAAGTATTATTAGATGGTATTAAAGGTATTTCAGATTTAATTGCAGTTCCAAACATAATTAACTTAGATTTTGCTGACGTTCAATCAGTTATGAAAGAACAAGGTGTTGCTCATATGGGTATTGGGTATGCAACAGGAGAAAATAGAGCTGTTGAGGCCGCAAAAGCTGCTATTAAATCACCATTATTGGAAACATCTATTGATGGTGCTAAAGCAGTATTGATAAATGTTACATCATCTGATTTAGGAATTATGGAGGTTCAAGAAGCTTCAGAATTAATTAGAGAACACGTAGATAAAGATGCAAATATTATATTTGGTGCCGGATACGATGATTCATTAAAAGATGAAATTAAGATTACAGTTATAGGTACAGGTTTTGATAATAAGAGAATTATTTCCTCAAATACATCAAGTACAGCATCTGCTAGAAAAGATGATAATAAAGGATTTGCGATACCAGATTTTTTAAAATAAGATAGGATAAATAAATGAAGTGTCCATATTGCGGTTTTCTTGATTCAAAAGTTATCGATTCTAGACCAACGGATGGAAATGAGTGTATTAGACGTAGAAGAGTTTGTATAAAATGTGAAAAAAGATTTACTACCTATGAAAGAGTAGAAGATCAAACCATTGTTGTAATCAAAAAAGATGATACAAGAGAACCATTTTCAAGAACAAAATTACTTAATAGCTTAATAAAATCATGTGAAAAAAGACCAATTAAGGTTGAAGTTTTAGAAGATGCTGTTGATGAAATAGAAAAAGAAATAAATTATTTAAATCAAAAAGAAGTTACATCTGCTTATATTGGAGATTTAGTTATGGATAAATTAAAAACTATAGATAAAGTTGCATATGTAAGATTTGCTTCTGTTTATAGAGAATTTGCAGATGTTCAATCTTTTGCAGATGAAATAGAGAATTTAAGAGAATAATTTAATTTAACTGCTGCAAAACATGTTTTGTAGCAGTTTTTAGGTATTACTTAGTAAATGGAGAATTAGATGGATGATAATCTAGATTTTTTTGATATTAATAAAAATGAACAATTGAATACAAATAGACCAATGGCTGCTAGATTAAGACCGAACTCTATTGATGATTTTATTGGACAAGAACATTTAATAGGAAAGGATAAGCCATTATATCGTATGATAAAAGCTGATAAATTAGCTTCTATGATATTTTATGGACCTCCGGGAACTGGTAAAACAACATTAGCGTATATAATAGCGAAAAGTACAAAAATGGATTTTGTTGAGTTATCAGCTACATCTGCGGGAGTTAAAGATATAAAAAATGTTATAGAAAGAGCAGAGAATAATTTATCATTGTATTCTATTAGAACATTATTATTTATAGATGAAATTCATAGGTTTAATAAATCGCAGCAAGATACACTGTTACCACACGTTGAAAGTGGGTTGATAACTTTAATAGGTGCTACTACGGAAAATCCATATTTTGAAGTAAATAAAGCTTTGATTTCTAGAGCACATATTTTAACTTTAGAAAGATTTAAAGATAATGATTTAAGAAAATTGATAAATAATGCTATAAATGATAAAAAAAATGGATTTGGTAATTTGAATATTGAAATAACAGATGAAGCTATTGATTATTTAATAATGACATCATCAGGAGATGCAAGACAATTATTAAATAATCTTGAAATTTCAGTGCTTTCAACCGATTCAATTGATGGTAAAATATTTTTAGACTTAAAAGTTTTACAAGATACAGTTATAAAAAAAGCAGCAATATATGATAAATCGGCTGATGAACATTATGATACTATATCTGCTTTTATAAAGTCAATGCGAGGCTCAGATCCGGATGCTTCGTTATATTATTTAGCTAAAATGTTAGTAGCTGGAGAGGACATAAAATTTATTGCAAGACGTATTTTAATTTTTGCAGCCGAAGATATTGGTGTTTCAGATCCAAATGCAATTAATATTGCTAACTCCACATTTCAAGCTATAAATGCTGTAGGGATGCCTGAAGCAAGGATTATTTTATCAAATGCTGTTATATATATGGCATTATCACCTAAATCTAACTCTGCATATTTAGCTATAGATAAGGCGATAGATTTTGTTAAAAACGGAAAGCATTATAATGTTCCGACACATTTACGTGATTCGCATTATAAAGACGCTCATAAGTTAGGAAGAGGAGAAGGATACAAATATCCTCATAATTATGATTTGGGATATGTAAATCAAACATATCTTCCACAAGAAATTCGTGATATAATATTTTATGAAAATAAAAAAATAGGATATGAAAAATCCATAAATGATAGATTAAATAAAATTAAGGAGAGACATAATAATGGAAATTAAAGAGCTATTTAAAAGCTATAAAGATTATGTAAACAAAGAAGTAGAAATACACGGTTGGATAAAAAAATCAAGAGAATCAAAAACGATAGGGTTTTTAGAAATAAATGACGGTTCATTTTTTAGTAATGTTCAAGTAATTGTAAATAGTGATTTATCAAATTTTAAGGAAATATTCTCATTAGGCATTTATGCTGCGGTTAATGTAAAAGGTGTTTTGGTTGAACCGGAAAATGCAAAACAAGATTTTGAAATTCAAGCAACAGAAATAGAAATTTTAAATGACTCTGATAAGGATTATCCATTACAAAATAAGAGACATACATTTGAGTTTTTAAGAACATTACCTTCGTTAAGAGCAAGGACTAATGCTTTTAATGCAGTATTTAGAGTAAGAAGTGAATTAGCATTTGCTATTCATAAATTTTTTAATGAAAGAGGATTTGTATACATTCATACTCCATTAATAACAGCTTCAGATGCTGAAGGTGCAGGGGAAATGTTTAGAGTAACGACATTAGATTTAAATAATCCTCCAAGAGATGAAGAAGGTAAGGTAGATAATTCAAAAGATTTCTTCGGTGCATTATCAAACCTTACAGTTAGTGGTCAACTTGAAGTTGAAGGTTTTGCGATGGCTTACTCAAAAGTTTATACTTTTGGGCCAACATTTAGAGCGGAAAACTCAAATACT
Organism: Helcococcus sp. KG196; assembly: GCF_046035495.1. Taxonomy (NCBI): domain Bacteria; kingdom Bacillati; phylum Bacillota; class Tissierellia; order Tissierellales; family Peptoniphilaceae; genus Helcococcus; species Helcococcus sp. KG196. Next base: position 26,717 of record NZ_JBFNFI010000008.1, on the reverse strand, counting down.
CCACGTCATGCTGCTGAATTTTGGATGATTGAACCTGAAATAGCATTTGCTGAATTAAAAGATGTTATGGAAGTTGCGGAAGATATGGTTAAATATATAGTTAAATATGTGATGGAAAAATTACCTGAAGAAATGAATTTATTTGACCAATTCGTTGAAAAAGGTATTAAAGAAAGACTTACAAAACTTGTAAATTCTGAATTTAAGAAAGTAACATACACAGAAGCGGTTGAACTTTTACAAAACTCAGGTAAGAAATTTGAATATCCGGTTAAATGGGGTTCTGATTTACAAACAGAACATGAAAGATATTTGACAGAAGAGGTATTTAATGGCCCTGTTTTTGTTACAGATTATCCAAAAGATATTAAATCATTCTATATGAAATTAAATGATGACAAAAAGACGGTTGCTGCGATGGATATGTTAGTTCCGGGTGTTGGAGAATTAATAGGTGGTTCTGAAAGAGAAAATGATTTAGAAACATTATTACAATTAATGGAAGAAAAAGGAATTAATGCAGAAGATTATAAATGGTATTCAGACCTAAGAAGATTTGGTGGTGTAAAACACGGAGGATTTGGATTAGGTTTTGAAAGAATGGTTATGTACATGACAGGTATGAAAAATATTAGAGATGTTTTACCATATCCAAGAACAGTACACAGCATGAAAGAAGTTAAATAGTTAGTAAAAGCCGGATTAGATAATCTGGCTTTTTTGTAATAAAATATTAAATATAGGTTATTTAACAACACTATTTATTGTAGAACCTATTAATTAAATATTAGTGTGACAATGTAAGGCTCTTCTTTTTTTTCAAGATTTTTCCATTTAAATATTATTTTTTTATTATTTATTTCTTTATTATTAATAATATATTGTTGCAATTCACTGGAATATCCATCACGCCTCTCTGCTTCTTTTATATCTAATTCTATTTGATTATATTCTTTAAGTATATTATCATTTTCTATCTCTAATTTCCATGCATGCGTTGGATATAATTTAGGTAATATAATTTTAGTATAACTCTTTGAAGATTTTTTAACATTAAGCTCTATATTATCACCTAATCCATCATATCCAAAATTTTTTAATCCATAAGACTTATTATCTATTAAAATCACTTTATTAGGATAACCTTTTTTATCAGTTGGAAATTTATTAAAACTTTCTTTATTACAGGAAACTAATATAAATATGCAAGATATTATAACTACACTTTTTAGAATTCTATTGTATATACCCATGCGTTTGAACCTCCCCCTAAAGAATAATAAAAATTATTATCTTTTAAGGTTAACATCTTTCACCTCCTCTTTAATATTATTTTTTCTATATTATTTATGTCATTATAACATATAATTTTTATATATATCAATAAAGATTAATAAATTTAATATCATAAAATGTATAAAAGATGGAATATTTGGAATATTAAATTTATTGATTATTTATGGTAAAATAAATCAAACGGATAAATAAGATAAATATATTTATAAACTTATAAATCAATGGTCTAAAATATATTCTCCTTCTACAAGTTTTTATTTTGGAAGTGCAGGATTTTTGTATACATATCTAAATTTATATGAGTATACGAAAGATAATAGTTTTATTGAAAATGCTAAGTTATATTACAATGATACATTAATTACATTAAAAGATAATAAATTTTGCAATCCTAATTTAAAAATTAATTTAGATAATTTTTTAGAAGGAAAATATGGCATTTATTGTGTGTTAAAAATGTTTGAAGATGGAATAGTTTTTAATATATTTCCGTTTATATAGGAGAAAACATGAAATTTAATAAAAAATTACAAATAAATTATTTTAATGAAGCACTATTATTAGCTAATTATCTATTTAATAATGATGAATCATTTGATACTGAAATATTTGATGAAAATGAAAAATATGTACTTAATAAAAAACAACTAAATTCAGATTTTAATCAATTGGAAGAATTTTTAATTAAAATTAGGAAGAAAGGTAGAAAATTAATAAAAGAAAATTCAGAATTTGAAAATTTATTTTACATCTATAAAGAAGAAAATAATCCAAATATCATGTATATGATGATTTATTCAAATTTAAAAACTAGTATATTAGAATATAATAATGATGAATTAAGTAAACTATTTAATAAAATGTTTATTTCAAACATGGAGTCTCAAGGATTTAATTATGAAGATAATAATATGATTAAATTTATTGATGAAATCAGCATTTTTAATGATAAGCAAAAATATGCAATACTTAAATTTATGAATAATATAAATGGTATGTTTTATAGATTTATAGATTTTATTGAAAAATTAGAAAATATTATTAAAGAATATATAAAAATTATTGAATATAAACTTTTAGATTTTGATTTAGATTTTGATGAAATAATTAAATTTAAGGATTTTAATATAATTAAAGACACAGATGTTTATAAACAAATTAAAGAAATTGATTTGAAAATTTTTATACAATTAAATCAATTGATTGCCTTTAGTGTGGAGGAAAAAAATAAAAAAATATTAGGAACATTCTTCTTGGGATACATTCCATTATTGAAAAAAATGCATTTAAGAGATGAGCAAACTGAGGAAGATATTTATAATAAATTATGTGCTATCTCTGATGAAAAACGATTTGAACTATTAAATATTTTATCTAATGGTAAAAAATATGGTAAAGAGTTATCTGATTTACTTGGAATAAGTACTGGTACGGTAAGTCATCACATAACAAGTTTAATGGAAAATAATTTAATTAATTCAGAAATCGATGGTAAAAAAATATATTACACAATTAATAAAAAATCAATTGAAAGTATTATTAAATACTTACAAGAGATAATAGAGAGATAAATTATGACGGGATTTACTATTAAATTGATTGCTATTATTGCGATGTTAATAGATCATGTTGGTGCTTATTTTCAATTAAGTGGAAGTGAGATAATTCCATTTCAATATGCTTTTTTAATGAGAAGTATAGGAAGGCTTGCATTACCTATATTTTCATTTTTCTTAGTTGAAGGATATTTAAAAACAAAAAATTTAAAAAAATATATTGATAGATTACATGTGTTTGCGTTAATAACACAAATTCCATTTGTTTTTTTATTTACTCAAGAAAATTATATGCTCGGAGGACTTGCTTCAAATTATTTTACATTTTCATACAAGTTTGAATATTTAATTTTTATTGCATTTATAATTTTTGCATATTGGAAATATATATGTGATGAAAAATTTAAGACTTCATTATTTTTAATTTTATTTGCTTATTTAATAGTTCCATTAAAATTAGAATATAATGGATATGTGCTACTTTCTGCAGATAATTTAAATATTATGTATGAATTGGGGATTTCTCTGATATTCATGAGATTGATAATAGTTATTGAAAAATACATGGAATATAAAAAATATAAAAAATTAATTATTCCAGTGATTGCACTAATTGTTAGTGTGTATTTTATGGGAACAGTAGCAAATTATAATTATAATGCTATTATGCTTATTATGTTTATATTTTTACTTAGAAATGACAAAGTTAGACAGCTTGTACTTATTGCTGTTTGGGCAATTTTTACATATTATGCAAATGTTCAACTTGCAGTATTTGCTGTGTTATCAGTTTTATTTATATATTTATATAATCAAAAAAGAGGATTATCAGTTAAATATTTATTTTATATAATATATCCGCTACATATAGTGTTTATATCTTTATTTAAAATTTTAATAAAATAAGTTCATGGCCCCAGCGAAAGACAAAAAGATAGAAAAGCTGATGCCAAATTTAATGAAAATGAAGCAATGTGGCCCCTGCAAAATAAGGAAAAGGGAAAAAGTATGGGCTGGATTTTTTAAAAAAATTGAGATATATCTCTAGCTAAATAAAGAAAACAAGATATGATGGGGTCAGAAAATAAAAAAATAAAGAAAAATAGCCCCAGCAAAAGAGAGAAGTAAACAAAAGCTGGGGCTACTATGAAAAAATCTATATAAAAATATCCCTAGCTAAATAAAGAAAACAAGATATGATGGGGTCAGAAAATAAAAAAATAAAGAAAAATAGCCCCAGCAAAAGAGAGAAGTAAACAAAAGCTGGGGCTATTATGAAAAAATCTATATAAAAATAGCCCTAGCTAAATAAAGAAAACAAGATATGATAGGGTCAGAAAATAAAAAAGTAAGGAAAAATAGCCCTAGCAAAAGAGAGAAGTAAACAAAAGCTGGGGCTACTATGAAAAAATCTATATAAAAATATTCCTAGCTAAATAAAGAAAACAAGATATGATGGGGGCAGAAAATAAAAAAGTAAAGAAAAATAGCCCCAACAAAATAGGGAAATGTAAAAAAGCAGGGGTTAAATTTAGAAAAATAAAAGATTTGCTTATACCACCTCCGCAGACCTAAGGGCGAGGACTAGTGACATAAGTAAATCTTTTATTTTTACTAAACATAATTAAAAACTTATGGTATTATAATATATATTAAAAGTTACAGGAGATGAATAATGGTTGAAAGATATAACCCAAATGCAATTGAAAAAAAATGGCAAAAGATTTGGGAAGAAGAAAAAACATTTAAGACAGTAATGGATAAGAGCAAAGAAAAATTTTATGCTTTAGTAGAATTTCCATATCCATCGGGAGCTGGACTTCATGTAGGACATCCAAGATCATATACTGCATTAGATGTCGTTTCCAGAAAAAGAAGAATGCAGGATCAAGTGGTGCTATATCCAATGGGATTTGATGCCTTTGGATTGCCTACAGAAAATTTTGCGATAAAAAATAAAATACATCCAAGAATAGTTACAGAACAAAATATCGAAAATTTTACAAAACAATTAAAATCTATCGGATTTTCGTTTGATTGGGATAGAGTTATAGATACCACTCAACCTGATTATTATAAGTGGACTCAATGGATTTTTATTCAAATGTTTAAAAAAGGTTTGGCGTATAAAAAAGAATATCCAATAAATTGGTGTCCAAATGATAAAGTAGGTTTATCAAATGAAGAAGTAGTTAATGGACATTGTGAGAGATGTGGAGCTAAAGTTGAACATAGAGTAAGAAATCAATGGATGCTGAAGATAACAGAATATGCAGACAGATTAATTGATGATTTGGATTTGGTGGATTATTTGCCACATATCAAGCAACAGCAAATTAATTGGATTGGAAGATCAAAAGGAGCAGAAATTAATTTTTCTATAAAAAATCACGATGAAAAATTAACTGTTTATACAACCAGACCGGATACTATTTATGGAAGCACATATATGGTCATTGCTCCTGAACATAAGATTATTGATATATTAAAAGATGAAATTGAAAACTACGATGAAGTTTTGAAATATAAAGATTTAGCAAATAAAAAATCGGATTTTGAACGTGGAGAAATGAATAAAGATAAAACAGGTGTTGAATTGAAAGGGGTTAAAGCTATAAATCCTTTAACAAATGAAGAAATACCTGTATGGATTTCAGATTATGTAATGGTTACATATGGTACAGGAGCGATTATGGCAGTGCCTGCTCATGACACACGTGATTATGAGTTTGCTAAAAAATTCAATCTTCCAATAGTTGAAGTTGTAAGTGGTGGAAATGTTGAAAATGAAGCATATACAGATACACAAACAGGAACTATGATTAATTCAGGTATTTTAGATGGATTAGAAGTAAAAGATGCTAAAGAAAAAATTATAAAATACATTGAAGAAAATGGTTTAGGTGAAAAGAAAACTAATTTTAAATTGAGAGATTGGGTATTTTCAAGACAAAGATATTGGGGAGAACCGATTCCAATGGTATATTGTGAAGAACATGGTTGGAACCCTATAGATGAAAAAGAATTACCATTATTGCTTCCGGAAGTTGAAAATTATGAACCAACAGATGATGGTTCATCTCCATTATCAACAATACCGGAATTTGTAAATACAACATGCCCAATTTGTGGTGGACCAGCACATAGAGAAACTGATACAATGCCACAATGGGCAGGGTCATCATGGTATTATTTGAGATATATGGATCCAAATAATCAAGATGCTTTAGTAGGTAAAGATGAAGTTGAATATTTTTCACCAATTGATTGGTACAATGGTGGTAATGAACATACAACACTCCACTTATTGTATTCAAGATTTTGGCATAAATTCTTATATGATATAGGAGTAGTACCCACAAAAGAACCATACATGAAAAGAACTTCTCATGGTATGATTTTAGGTGAAAATAATGAAAAAATGTCAAAATCAAGAGGTAATGTTGTAAATCCAGATGATATTGTAGAAAACTATGGAGCAGATACTCTTAGAACTTATGAGATGTTTATTTCTGAATTTGATAAATCAGTTCCATGGTCAGATGAATCTTTAGTAGGAGTTAGAAAATATCTTGATAGAGTGTGGAGATTGCAGGATATTTTAGTTAAGGGAAATGAATATTCGTCAGATATGGAAGTGTTAATTAATCAAACAATCAAAAAAGTCACAGACGACTATGAATCAATGAAATTTAATACAGCAATTTCACAATTGATGATATTACTAAATTCATTTACTAAAAAAGGACAAATTAATAAAAAAGAACTTGAAACATATTTAATTTTATTAAATCCTTGTGCACCTCATTTAACTGAAGAAATTTGGCAAATACTTGGCCATAAAACACAAATGGCTAATGCTAATATTTGGCCGACATTTGATGAAAGTAAGTTAACAAGTGATATGGTAGAAATTCCGGTACAAGTAAATGGTAAAGTTAGAGGTAAAATAGAAGTTTCTAAAGATGCAAGTAAAGAAGAAATTATAGAAAAATCTCAACAAGAAGAAAACGTAAAAGCATTTTTAGCAGGAAAAAATGTAAGAAAAGTTATATTTGTGCCAGGAAAGATATTAAATATTGTTGCAAATTAAGATATTTAGAGAATTAGAGAATGAAATTTCTAATTCTCTTTCATTTTTTATTTAAATATATGTATTGATTGATAATAGTATAAAATGATCTATTGCAAAATAACTTTTTTATTTATCTTGCAACAGTACTTTTCCTAATATGCATATAAGGTTAAAAATAGATAATTTGTTTTTTATTTTTGAAATAATTCTATATGTAAAATTTTAAAAAAATTATGCATTTATATTAAATAAATATTGAATTTTACACAATTTTATAACAAATAAATATTCCTTTTTCCTTTACAATGGGGGGCATTATTTGATATATTTATATATAGATTATGAAGAATGGAGGGAAATATGAATTTGACCACTAAAAGCGAATATGGATTAAGAGCATTAGCATATTTAAGGGATAAATATGATAAAGGTCCGGTTAATATTTCTGAAATTTCTACACAATTAAATTTAAGTAAAACATATATAGAGCAGATATTTAGAAAACTGAAAAAAGCCAATATTATTGAAAGTTATAGAGGAAAAGAAGGTGGGTATAAATTAAAAAGTGACCCTTCTAAAATAAATGTAGGGCATGTAATAAGAATATTAGAAGGCAACATTGAGCTTTCACATAGATGTAATGATGAGAAGTGCTTATTGCAGGGTTGTGCTTCCAGACAAGTTTTTTCTAAAATAGATAATGCTGTATCTAATGTAATTGATCATTTAACATTGGATCAAATATAAAAATAGAGGGTATAATGAAAAAATTAAATTTTAACCAATTGAGAAAAGAATTTTTAGATTTTTATGAATCTAAACAACACATAAGGCTAAAGAGTTATTCTTTAATTCCAAATAAGGATAAAAGTTTATTATTGATAAATGCCGGAATGGCTCCACTTAAAGAATACTTTATGGGAACGAAAAAGTTTTCTAAAAATAGAGCGACATCTTCTCAAAAATGTATTAGAACAGGTGATATTGACAATGTTGGGAAAACACATAGACATGCTACATTTTTTGAAATGTTAGGTAACTTTTCATTTGGAGATTATTTTAAGAGAGAAGCTATAAACTGGGCTTGGGAGTTTTTGACAAAAGTTATTGAACTTGATCCGGAAAAATTATCAGTTACAGTTTATTTAGATGATGATGAAGCATATGAAATTTGGAATAAAGAAATTGGACTTTCTGAAGATAAAATTTCAAGATTAGGAAAAGAAGATAATTTTTGGGAAATTGAAGAAGGTCCATGTGGCCCATGTTCTGAAATAATGTATGATAGAGGTGAAGAATATGAAGGCGACGATAGATATTTAGAAATTTGGAACTTAGTATTTACACAATTTAATAAGACCTCAAACGGTGAATATTTACCACTAGATCATCCAAATATTGATACAGGTATGGGGTTAGAAAGACTTGCATTGATAGTTGAAAATGCAGCTAATATATTTGAACTTGATACATTTAGACCATTGTTAAAAGCAATCGAAGAATTATCAGGTAAAAAATATGGTGAAAGTGAAAAGATTAATGAGTCATTTAGAGTTATTATGGATCATTCAAAGGCAATGTCATTTTTAATATATGATGGAGTTATTCCTTCAAATGAAGGAAGAGGTTATGTTTTAAGAAGATTAATCAGAAGAGCATATCGTCATGGTAAACATTTAGGCATAAATGGACACTTTTTAGAAAAGTTAATCAAAATTGTTATGGAAATATATTCTCCGGAATATCCAGAATTACTTGAAGATAAAGACAGAGTATTTAAGATTGTTAATAGAGAAGAATCAAAATTTCAAGAAACAATTGATCAAGGCTTAGAAATATTAAATAATATGTTAGATCAATTAGAGTTAAGACAAGAAAAAATATTATCAGGAATTGATGCATTTAAACTTTATGATACATATGGATTTCCTGTCGATTTAACTGAAGAAATTGCTAAAGAAAGAAATATTGAAATAGATAGAGATGGTTTTTCAAAGGAAATGGAAGCTCAGAAAGAAAAATCTAGATCAGGTAAGAGTTTTGAAGGTGGTTGGGAAGACGACAAAATTGAAATTTCAGGATATCAAGCAACAAAATTTATTGGATATGAAAATATTGAATCAAACTCAAAAATTATTGGTATCGAAAATTCAGAATTAAAGTCTATTTCAGAAGGACAAAAGGCAATTGTTATTTTGGATATAACACCATTTTATGGAGAAGGTGGTGGACAAATTGGTGATAGAGGGTATTTAGAAAGTGAAAATGGTATATTAAAAGTTTTAGATACTAAAAAAACTGCTGATAATATTTATTATCACTTTGTTGAATGTGAAACTGGGGAGTTTAATGTTGGCGATGAAGTAGTAGCTAAAATTGATGTTAATAGAAGAAATTCAATTGTGAAAAATCATTCTGCAACACACTTATTAAATAAAGCTTTAAAGACAGTTTTAGGAAACCACATTAATCAAGCCGGTTCATTAGTTACAGATGAACGACTAAGATTTGACTTTACACATTTTGAAGCAATAAGTGAAGAAGATTTAAGTGAAATAGAAAGATTAGTAAATGAATCAATATTTTCAAATTATCCTGTTAAAATAGTCGAAACTACACTTGAAAAATCTCAAGAACTTGGAGCAATCGGATTATTTGAAGATAAGTATAAAGATATAGTTAGAGTTGTAAGTATGGGAGATTACTCAGTTGAACTATGTGGTGGTACTCATGTTAGAAATACTTCTGAAGTTATGATGTTTAAGATTATTTCTGAGTCAGGTATTGCCGCAGGGATTAGAAGAATAGAGGCTATTACAGGTTTATCTGTTTATAGATATCTAAATGATTTGAAAATGAAGGAAGAAAATATTTCTAAATTACTTAAAACACAAAAAGATGGTATTGAATCTAAAATTAACAGTATGATTGCAGAAGAAAAATCCTTAAAAGAAAAAATTGATCAATTTAAGTCATTACAAGAAAATTCATTAATTAATGAAATTTCCTCGGAAATAAAAGAATTTGAAGGATTGAAATTATTAGTGAAAAAATTGAAAGAAGTTGATAGTCAATCACTAAAAAATATCTCTGATAAACTTCAAAATAATGAAAAAAATTTAGTTGTATTATTAGCAAGTGTATTTAGCGATAAAATATTATTTATTTCGTCTGTATCAAAAAATTTAATAAAGAATAATATTAAAGCTGGAGATATTGTAAGAAGTGTAGCACAAGCCACAGGTGGAAATGGTGGCGGAAGACCGGATTTTGCTCAAGCTGGGGGTAAGGATATTAATAAATTAGATGAAGCACTGTCAAAAGTAGAAGAATTTGTTAAGGAAAAATTTAATTAGGAGATTTTATGACAAATAAATTTGAAGAAACAATGAAATTTAAATTGGAAGTTAATAAAGAAGATAAAACTGTTGAAATATTAAAAAAGGTATATGTTTCTTTAAAAGATAAAGGATATGATCCGGCAAATCAAATAATAGGATATATTTTATCTGGAGATCCAACATATATTACAAGTTATAATGATGCTAGAAAAATTATAAAACAAATTGATAGAAATGAATTACTGGAAAATATTTTAAATTTTTATTTTGAAAAAAATGATATTAATAAATAAAATATGGGTAGAATTTTCTGCCCATTTTTGTGGTTAATATAATGAGGAACTATGAAAAGATATATTGGACTTGATTTAGGTACTAAAACAATAGGGGTTGCCATTTCCGATCCCTTATTGATATTTGCTAATGGATTGGTAACAATAAAGAGAAAAGATATCGATAGTGATATTCAAGAAATTAAAAAAATTATAAATGATAATGAGGTAACTAAAATAATAATTGGTATGCCTTATAATATGGATGGTTCAAAAGGACCATCAGCTCAAAGAGTAATGAGCTTTGTAGATTTACTAAAAAAAGAAATTGACAATGAGATTATTTATGTTGATGAGAGACTAACAACAGTTTCGGCAGAAAGAGTTTTAATTGAAAATAAAGTAAGAAGGGAAAAAAGAAAGGATCATGTAGATAAGATTGCAGCGACATTTATTTTACAATCTTATTTAGATGCAAGGTAATTATGGAAAATAAAGAATATATTGAAATTAGTGATGGAGAACAAACTCTTAATTTATTAATTGTTGATACATTTGGAGTAGATGAAAAGGATTATGCTGCTTTATTAGATGAAAAAACTGATGAATTATATTTGTTTGAAATCAAAATAGAAAATGAAGAGGTTACATTTAAGACAATAGAAAACGAAAAAGAATTAGAAGAAATCCTTGCAATTTATCATGATCTTTTAGAATCGGAAGATGAAGAAATTGAAGAATAGGATAGATAAAATGAATAAATATTATAGAAAAAAAAGAAAATCGAGTATTAAAATTATTCCACTTGGTGGGGTTGGAGAAATTGGGAAAAATATGACTGCATTGGAGTATAAAAATCAAATTTTTATAGTTGATGCGGGACTTACATTTCCTGATGAAACAATGCCGGGAATTGATATTGTAATACCGGATTTCACATATTTAGAACAAAATAAACATAAAATTAAAGGGTTGTTTGTAACCCATGGACATGAAGATCATATAGGTGCTGTACCATATTTATTAAAAAAGATAAATATGCGAGTATATGCAACACCTCTAACGCTTGGATTGATAGAAGCTAAATTGGAAGAACACGGATTAAATAAATCCGTATTAAAAACGGTAAAACAAGGTCAAACAATAAGGATTAGTGATGTAGATGTTGAATTTATTGCAGTTACACATTCAATTCCTGATTCGTGTGCATTAGCATTTCACACAGATATAGGAATCGTATTTTTTACAGGAGATTTTAAGGTTGATTTCACACCTATTGACGGAGTTAAAATGGATCTGCAAAGACTTGGTGAGTTAGGAAAACAAGGCGTTTTATGTATGTTTGGAGAGAGTACAAACATTGAAAGACCGGGATCGACTTTAAGTGAATTAACTATAAGAGAAACATTTAAAAAAGTATTTGCGGATTCAAAAGGTAGGATTTTGGTTGCAACTTTCGCATCAAATCTTCATAGGGTACAACAGGTATTGGATGCTACTGAATTTAATAATAAAAAATTATTTGTATCAGGAAGATCAATGCTTAGAAATGTTAAGATAGCAATTGAACTTGGATATTTAAAAGTAAAAAAAGATACTATTCAAGATATGAATAAGATAAATAAATTTAAGCCTGAAGAAATTGTAGTTTTGACAACTGGAAGTCAAGGTGAACAAATGGCTGCTCTTACAAGAATGGCAAGAGAAGAGCATAGTAAATTAAAATTAACTGAAAAAGATACTGTTGTAATATCTGCAACGCCAATACCGGGAAATGATGCAGCTATGGGCTCGGTAATAAATAACTTAACAAAATTAGGTGTAAATGTTGTTTACTCAAAACTTGCAGATGTTCATGTTTCGGGGCATGCATCCAGAGAAGAATTAAAATTAATGTTGGCATTAATACAACCAAAATATTTTATCCCTGCTCATGGTGAAATTAGACACCAAGTTATGCATAAAAATCTGGCTATTTCAATGGGTGTTAAAGAAGAAAATGTATTTATTACAGAAGTAGGAGATGTTGTTGAAATAGGACTACATGGAGCACAAATGAAAGAAAAAGTTCCGGCAGGTAAAGTTTTAGTTGATGGACTTGGTATTGGTGATGTAGGAAATGTAGTTTTAAGAGATAGGATAAAATTAGCAGAAGATGGTATTATTAATGTGGCGATGTCGTTTGATAAAAACACAGGTAATATTATTGGAAAACCACAGATGAATACAAGGGGATTTGTATACGTAAAAGATTCAAAGAACTTAATGGAAGGCACATATAAAATTTTAGAAAATGCTAAAAATGAAATAAATGCAAAGAGAATTTCTGATACAAATCAAATGAAGTATTTGATAAATGAAAAATTAAGAGTATTTTTCTATACTGAGCTAAAGAGAAATCCGATGATTATGACAATGATATTAGAAATATAGAAATGAGAATATAATGAGAAATAAAAATCTTTTGTATAAAAAAATTAATAAGGTTTTATGGATTTTATTCGGAACACTTATTATGGCTTTTGGAACATTTTTGTTTAATGTTCCGTCAAATATTGCAGCCGGAGGAGTTACAGGTTTTTCACAGGTTATAAAGCATTTATATCCTGCAATAAATATTGGTTTTATTATGGGGGTTCTTAATTTACTGTTGTTTGTTTTAGGTTCATATTTTTTAGGTAAAGAATTTGGGATTTTTACAGTTATAGGAGCAGGTTCATATACAATATTTATGGGGATTTTAGATTTTTTATTTACAGTTAAAGAACCTATATTAAAAGATACATTAGCTAATTTAGCCCTTGGTGCTATATCAATAGGGATAGGTTTGTCATTTGTATTTAGACAAAATGCTTCAACAGGAGGGACGGATGTTTTAGCTAAAATAATTGAAAAATATTCTGAATTTAGTGTAAGCAAGGGAATGTTAATAGTTGATACATCTATAATTGTTTTTGCTGGAACAGTATTTGGATTACAAAGTGGGATTTACTCATTTATTTCACTATATATCACTACTTATGTTTTAGATGTTTTCATTGCAGGATTTAATTCTAAAATTGCAATGACAATTATTTCAAGTCACGTAGATGTAATAAATAATTATGTAATGAATGAAATAAATAGAGGTACTACACTTTATTTGGCAAAAGGTGGTTATACTAAAACAGAAAAAGAAATTTTAGTAACAGTAGTGGATAAAAAACAATATGTAAAAATTAGAAATTTTATAAAAAGTATTGATGATGATGCCTTTGTATATATCAGCAATATAAATGAAGTTTATGGATATGGATTTTCAAGGGAGTTTAATCATGTTGAAGCTAGGGAAGACACAAAAATTAAAGATTAAAAGACTTACATCAGTAGGAGCTTTTTTAGGAAATAATGAACATAACGATGATGACGATGTATTATTACCAAGAAAATATTTAAAAAAAGAAAAGGAAATTGGTGATGAAATAGAGGTTTTTGTATATAAAGATAATAACAATAGACCAATTGCTACGACAAAAAGATCCAAAATTGAATTGGGAAAATTAGCTATATTGCAAGTTGTTGATACAACCAAAATAGGAGCATTTTTAGATTGGGGATTAGATAAGGATCTATTATTGCCTTTTGATGAGCAAAAAGGAACTATAAAAAAACATAGCTATCATCTTGTTGGATTATATATTGACAAGTCGCAAAGATTGACAGCTACTATGAAAGTTGAAGATTTTTTTGAAAAAAATATTGAAATTAATGAAAATGATTGGGTCAATGGACAAATTTATTCTTATGACTCAAACTTCGGGGCATTTATCTTGGTTGAAGGTAAGTATAATGGAATGCTTGCTCAAGAAGAGATACAAGGTGTTCCAAAGGTTGGAGATAATTTACGTTTAAGAGTAAAAAGAATAAAAGATGATGGGAAAATTGATCTAACTACCAACAATAGAGCTCACGTGGAATTAAATAAGGATGCAGATTTTATATACAATACTTTACGAGATAATGGTGGATTTTTAAAAGTAAATGATAAATCGGATCCTAAAATTATCAAAAGAGTATTTAATATGAGTAAATCTCAATTTAAGAAATCTATAGGAAGATTATATAAACATCGAAAAATAATATTTAAAAATGACGGTATAATGATTGTCAAATAGGAGGTAAAATGGAAAATAAAGTATATTATAAAATCGGGGATAAGGAAATAACTCAAAATGAGGTACATGATTTTGTTCATAATTTAGGACAGGAAGGCATGAGATTTCATAATGAAGAGGGATTTAAGCAAATAGCCAAAGAATTATTAAATCAAGAATTATTTTTACTTGACGCAAAAGAAAATAAATTAGATGAAGAAGAAGATTTTAAGAAAGAATTAGAATTTGCAAAAGAACAAATATTAAAACAATATGCTATGAGAAATGTGTTGTCTAAAGCAAAAGTATCTGATGAGGAAGTTGAAAAATTTTATAACGAAAATAAAAATCAATTTAAGGATGTATACACATTTAGAGCATCACATATATTGGTTGATAATGAAGAAGAAGTTAAAAGTATAAGAAAAGAATTAGAAGATGCAGCAAGATTTGCAGAGTTAGCATCAGAAAAATCAATGTGTCCGTCAAAAGAAAGAGGCGGGGATTTAGGAGAGTTTCAAACAGGACAAATGGTTCCGGAATTTGAAAATGCATTATTGGATATGAATGTAGGAGAAATTTCTGAACCTGTCAAGACACAATTTGGATACCATATAATTAAATTGGAAAATAAAGAACTGGTTAAAGAAAATACTTTTGAAAATTATAAAGAAAATTTAAGAAGAAATATTTTATCTCAAAAACAACAAGAATTATATTTAAATAAATCAGAAGAATTAAAGAAAAAATATGATGTAAAGGAAATGTAATTATGCAAAGATTATTGAATTCAAGTGCATATGATGTGTTTAAAAATTTTGAAAAAATAAGTAAAATTCCTAGATGTTCTCATGATGAAGAGGCAATATCAAAATTTATTTATGATTTCGGCAAAAATCTTGGGTTAGAAACTATAAGGGATCAACATGGTAATGTTATTATCGTTAAACCGGCTTCAAAAGGATATGAAGATAAAGAAACTGTAATTTTACAAGGTCATATGGACATGGTTTGTGAAAAGTCAGATTCATCGACACATGATTTTACATGTGATCCAATTGAATTAATCGTTGAAGAAGATTTTATTCATGCTAATAATACAACATTAGGAGCTGATGATGGTATTGCTGTAGCGATGATGATGGCAATTCTTGAAAATGATTCTTTGAAGCATCCTAAACTTGAGGCTTTATTTACAACAACTGAAGAAACGGGAATGGATGGAGCGATAGGATTATCTGAAAATGTATTGACAGGAAAAAATTTAATTAATATTGATAATGAAGAAGATAAAATTATTATTGTTGGTTGTGCCGGCGGAATAAATGCTTATTTGGAAAAGAGAATTTCTAAAAACACCAAGAAATTACAAAATTTTGAATTAAAAGTGAGTGGTTTGCAAGGTGGACATTCTGGAATAATGATTAATGAAAATAGACTAAATGCTATTAAGATATTAGATGAAATATTATTAAAATTATCAAATGATATTGATTATTTTTTATATTCAATAAATGGGGGGACAAAGCATAATGCAATTCCTTCAAGTGCATCAGTAATAATCGGTATTTATGAAAATGATAAAAATTTATTGTCTGAAAAATTGGAAGAAATATTTAATGATTTAAGACCAAATTTACTTAAAGATGAAAAAGATTTACAATTTACATTAAATGAAATTGAGGCTGGCAATTTATATATTAATTGTGAGGAAAAGAAAGAAATACTTAATATACTAAATGAGTTTCCTCATGGAGTAAATACTTTAGATGAAGATTTAAATATTGTTAAATCTTCAAACAATTTAGCAATTTTAAAAACGGAAGATGATATTGTAAAAATTCAAACATCTATAAGAAGTTCTGATTCCAGTGATTTAGATTATTTAAAAAATAAAGTTAGAGAAATAGCTGAAAAATATAATTTTGATGTTAAATTTTCTGAAGGTTATCCAATGTGGAAACCAAATTTTGATTATGTATTATTAAATCATGCTAAAGAAATTTACAAGGAATTAAGAAATGAATATCCTGAAGTAGCAGTTATTCATGCCGGACTAGAAACAGGAATTTTAAGTCAAAAATATCCCGATATAAATATGATAAGTATCGGACCTGATATTTTCGGTGCTCATACACCGGTGGAAAGGCTTTCCATCAGCTCTACAGAGTTTTCATTTAATTTTGTGAAAAACATTTTAAAAAGCTTGTAATTTTTATGAAAATTAGGTATATTTAAATAAACAAGGAGGTATCTATGACAGACAAACTTGATTATGAAAACGAAAATCTAGATGATGAACATTTAGATGAAGAAGAAGATTTTAAGGAAGTAATATTGACACTTGATGATGATACGGAACTTAAATGTTTAGTAATTGCACAATATGATGTTAATAAACAAGATTATATTGCATTGCTTCCAATTGAAGATGATGAACCGGGTGAAATTTTATTATATAGAGCAACTTATGGTGAAGATGAAACATTTGATGTATCTTTAATCGAAGATGAAGAAGAGTTTCAAGTTGCAGCTGATGCTTATTATAACTATATCGAAGAAGAAGAAATAGATGTAGATAGTATTGATTATCATGAGCATCACCACCATCATAAAGAAGAACATGAATGTAAATGTGGACACCACCATCATGAAGAAGAACATAAATGTAATTGCGAACATAAACACGAGTAGTAATATTAGCAAATTAACAAATTTAAGGAAGGTTTTATATGGTTAAATTAGTTTTAGGAAAATCAGGTAGTGGAAAAACAAAATATCTAATAGATAATGCAAATGAGGAAAAGTCAAGAGGAAATGGTAATATTGTTTTTATAGATACAGATGATTCACATATTTTTTCTTTAGATTATGCTGTTAGATTGATAAATGCAAAAAAATATGGTATAGATAATATTGAATCATTATATGGGTTTATTGCAGGTATAGTTTCAAGAGATTATGATATTGAAAAGGTATATTTGGATGGGTTATATCAAATAGTGGAGTTCACACCTGAAAATACTAAAGTATTTGTTGAAAAATTAAATAAATTGACAGAAGAATCTGATTTGGAAATACTTTTAGGTTTAGATTTTGAAGATGAATCTGAATTTAAGGATTTAGAAGTAGAAGTTCAGGTATTGTAGTGTATTTGTCTGAAAAAGATAAATTAAATGAATTTATTAAATTAAGAAATAAATATATTGATTTATTAAATGAAAGTAAAATTAATAAATCAGAATTTAATCATAAGAATAATGAAATATTTTCAAAAATTAATCTAAGGCCGTTTACGGTCTTAGATTCTTTTAATAAAGCTTTATATAATTATAATTATTATAATACTAAAGCAAAATTAGCATTAGAAGAATTTAAGATGTATCGTATGGCGAAAAATTTGAAAAAAGCTAAATTATCAGAAAATGCAAAGTTAAATAATTATTATCTAAAGGATCAAGCCATTTTAGCTATGGTTGAATTAGAAGATAGTTCTAAAATAGAGGCTTATTATGTAAGTATGCATTCAAAAAATTTAAAAGATCAAATTTTTGAAATTTATTTTAAGGATAGAGAAAAGGTAATATTACACACTAAAAATGAAAATGTAAAAAATTTGCTAATTTCAAAGAAATGTTTTTCTTATGAAATTAGACAATCATTAATAGATAGTTATATAAATAGATGAAAAATGAGCTGCTCCAAAAGTTCGTCTTAATTGAAACTTTTGGAGCAGCTCATGGTGTTATTTAGCTAATATGATATCTTTTATCTGATCAAAGGCTAAATTTTTTCTAATCTTATGTGTGCCGTAAATAATATTTTTTTTAGATTTTTCTAGGTATTTTGTAAAATTATCCTTATCCTTAATTATTTTATATTCAAATAATATTTCAGATAGTTGTTTATAATTGATACCTTTAGGTATGGTTACTTCTATTTCTGAATTATCTTCTTTTTTTAAATTATCTTCCTTTATAATATTCGATGCTTTTGATTCAATGTTAACTAAATTGTTAAAATTAAAGTACAAAACAAAACTTATTCCTAATATAATAATTAAAGCAAAAATAAGGTCTGAAAAATTATAAAAGAAATCTTTAATGTATTTCATATTTACCTCTTTTAATTTTCTTATGCTATAATAATATCATAATGAGGTAAAAAAATAAAATGAGACATATAAAAATTGATATAAATGATGATAATCAAACATTAATAAAGTTTTTGAATAAGTATTTTTCAGAAGCACCTAATTCATTAATATATAAGTGGCTGAGAACTAAAAAAATAAAAGTAAATAAGAAAAAATCGGAGCCAAGTACATTGATTTTTAAGGATGATATAATTGATATATATATTTATGATGAAGAAATTGAAAAATGGAAAAAGGATAAAATTTCAGTAAGAAATAAGTTAAATTTAGACATTGCATTTGAAAATGAGGATATAATTATTATTGATAAACCACAAAATGTTCTAGTTCATGCTGCATCTAAAGCAGATTATGGAAAAAATGTAGTAGATTATATTGTGGATTTATTAATTGAACGTAAAGAGTATATACCAAGATTAGAACCTACATTTAGACCATCAGTTGTAAATAGAATTGATAGAAATACAATGGGATTAGTTATTGGTTGTAAAAATAGAAAAACTTTATTAGAATTAAATAATTCAATAGAAAAAAATGTTCATAAGTATTATCTTGCAATAGTGCATGGGAAAATTTCTAAAAAATTAGAAATTAAAAATAAATTAGAAAAAAATGAAAAAAATTATGTTAGCGTATCTAAAAATGGAAAAGATTCTGTTACAATTATAAATCCATTACAGTATAACGACTTGTATAGTTTGATAGAAATAAAATTGTTAACAGGAAGGACGCATCAAATTAGAACTACGCTCGCAAACATTGGTCATCCTGTAATTGGAGATAGAAGATATGGGCTAAAAGATAACAGTAAATTATATAAAGATCAACAGCTTGTAGCCTATAAATTAAAGTTTGATAATAAAATTACTATAGATAGTTTGAAAAATTTAATAATTGAAAGTAAGTATAAAAAACTTATTTATGATTTATATAGAAAATTGATTTAGGAGGAATATTTTGAATAAAGTATTATTGGTTGAGGATGAAGTTGCAATAAGAAAATTTACAAAAATTAATGTTCAAAAAGCAGGATTTGAAGTTTATGAAGCTGGTAGCGGAGAAGAAGGTATAGAAATGGCATTAGATATAAAGCCTGATGTTGTAATATTAGATGTAATGCTTCCCGGAATGAATGGATTTGAAGTTTGCAGTGTTTTGAGAAATGAAATGCCGGATTTAGGGATTATAATGTTGACAGCAAAATCTCAAGATGTTGATAGAATTTTAGGATTAGAACAAGGTTCAGATGACTACATGACAAAGCCATTTAATCCACAAGAACTAGTTTTAAGGATAAAGTCTTTAGTTAGAAGAATTAATTTAATTTCAGAAGAAGAACATAAAGATGATAATCTTTCATATGGACCATTTAAAATTGATTCATATTCAAAAAAATTTACTAAAAATGGCCAAATTATAGAATTAACACCAACAGAGTTATCGTTAATGAAAATATTTTTAACAAATAAGGATAAGGCTTTTACTCGTGAGGAATTAATGGATTTAGCATGGGGAAATGAAAATAAAGCAGATACAAAAATAATAGATGTTAATATTAGACGAATCAGAGCGAAAATTGAAGATAGTCCGGCAAATCCTAAGTATTTGCATACTGTTTGGGGTGTAGGATATAGATGGGGAAATTGAAATTATTATTAAATCAAATTAAATATAATTTAAAATTTAGAATAATATTCTTTTATATGATAGTATTTGTTATATTTATTTCAATATTTGAAATTTTTACATATATATCACTAAAAGATTATTATTTTAGTAATATTAAATCTAATATGCTGGCTCAAGCAAAATATAGTATCGAATTATATGATTCATCAATATCAGAGTATTCTTTATCAGAAGTTGTATTAAATGAAAGATTTGAATTTTTGAATAATATTCAAGGACAAGTCCAAATTTTAGATAATACAGGCGTTTTGTATTATGATAATACGGGTTCTTCAGATATAGGTAAAAATATAATTAAGGTAAGTAATTTAATAGAAACTAAAGAAAATTATAGATTTGATCATAGTGATAATTTAATTTCATTAATTTATCCCATTAAATCTAATAATATACAAATAGGAATATTGAGAATTATAAGTGCTACAAATAATTTATATAGAGAAATAACATTAAAAATGATAATTTTTGTTATTTTTGGTTTATTTTCCATTTTAATCGGCTTGCTTGTATTGTACTATTTTGCTAAGAAATTTTTAGTCCCTATAAACAAATTAACAAATTTAGCAAATAAATTGTCTGACGGTCAATATAGTGAAAAATCCAATATGGATTATCATGGAGAAATTGGTGAGCTGGCACGTACGATGGATGAGTTAAGTGAAAATATTATAAAAAAGGAAGAAATTAAAACTGATTTTATATCGTCAATTTCTCACGAGCTGCGTACCCCTTTAACTTCCATTAAAGGATGGGCAATGACGCTTCAAGATAGGGACATTGACGAAGAAACTGTAGAAGATGGATTAAAAATTATTGAGAAAGAAGCAGATAGATTATCTGCAATGGTAGAAGATTTACTAGATTTTTCAAGATTTACTTCTCCTAGATTTACTTTATCAAAATCTCATTTTGATATAGTTCCTGTTGTTAAAAATATTGTAAATCAATTAAAACCTAGAAGTTTGGAAAAAAAAATTAATCTTATTTATGATTATTCTGATCAAAATATAATGATAGTAGCTGATGAAAATAGGCTAAAACAAGTATTTATTAATTTGATTGATAATGCTATAAAATTTACACTTGAAAATGGCTCGGTAGTAATAACTATTAAACAAGATATACAAACAGAGATGCTTATTTGTGAAGTTGTAGATACAGGAATCGGTATAAACGAAGATGAAATTAATCTTGTAACTACAAAATTTTATAAAGGAACGTCTGAGGGATCGCACACCGGACTTGGTTTATCAATTGTTGAAGAAATAATTTTACAACACAAAGGCACGCTTGAAATAAAAAGTAAAATAAATGAAGGTACGACAATTCATTTTGAAATTCCAATTGGAGGTAAAGATGAAGAAATTTAAGATTTTTCTATTTATTATTTTTACAATTTTATTAACCTCTTGTTCAAGTTCAAATATTGATATAAGTAAGAATTTAACTTCAATTGAAAAACCGGATAACAAATTGGATATTACTGGAAAATGGAAATTATTAGAAACCATTGATATTTCTACAGGTAAAAATACTGATGAAGTTGGCAATGCTACTACCCTGTTTATTTCAAAAAAAATATTTGATTTTAATGACACCTATATATTAGAACCGAACATTACTTCAAGATATGTAAATTATCTTACTTATTTGAATAATAAAATTTCAAAAGTTCCGGAAAAATTATTAATCAAAAAAGATACGACTGTAGTTTATAAAATCTTTAATAATATATCATATTCACAAGAGTTTACCAAAATATCTGATACAAAAATAATAACTATTGATTTAGGTAAAGTTTATATTTATGAAAAAGAAAAAAATTTAAGCAAAAAAGAAATAGAAAATAAATATAATGAAATAAAGTCAATAACAGACGGAAAACAAATAATTAAAAATCCAAGATTTGGATTATCGATTGCTTTTAGAAATAAAAAGTCAGATAAAAATGGGAAAATAGACTATGATTATTACACATATTATATAAAAAAAGACGATAAGGATGAAAAAGCAAATATACTAAAAGTTGAAAATATTGTAATACCAAAATCTTCAGGATTATGGACTGTTTCAAGTGTTTTTAATAGAAATGCCGAAACTGATTATGGAAAATATACGTTATCAGCTAATTCAACATTTTTAGATGAAGATTTAAAGAAAAATGTGATAACTGACAGTTTTTATAAAAGAATTGATTATGTAAATAAGGATTATATTGCTGTTACAAATTTTAATTATCAAGGAAATACAGTTTCGGAAAATTATAATATTTATAACATAAATAATATATCTACTAATCAACCTCTAGATATAAATAAGATTGCAGGTATCCAAGGTAATAACATTTATCTTTCAAAATATAAAGAATATTTTAATATTTTAAGTGAAAGACAAGATCTGAAAAATCTAGATTTTAAGCCTAACACAAGTAATATTGGTATTATTAGAAGTAGTAATAATTGGAAATTTATATCCGGTATTGATCAAGTAATTGATAATGATAAAGGCTCAAGATTATTTAGGCAATTTAACCTGGACATTACTCCTGTTGTTAATATAGGTCAAAGTGATTCGACATCATTTTCATGGAGGGAAATAATCTCTAGAAAGCCGGGCTCCATAGATGCTGTAGTGTCACCGGATAAAACTTATATTTTGATTCAAACAGAAAATTCAATAGAATTGTATCCAATATTTTTTAACTATATAGGAAATAATCCGCTATTTATAATACAAAACACGAAAAATTATGAACTTGTTATGAGTCAATGGGCAACAGATGAAAATATTAACGGATTGTACAATGAGTATAATAAATTAAGAAAAATTAATAGTTATACTATATATCCAAAGACACCTACAAATTAAATATTAGAATATGTATGTTTATGGTTTTCTTGTATCATGAATGATAATATCATAACAAAATACGCTAATTGACAAAATAATTAAAATTTGATATTATTTCCCGTGCATATGACAAAAAAATATAAGTTTTAAATAGTGCATTTTTATTTAAGATTAAAAAGTTGTTAATGATGATTATTTATCATTTTTATAATGCGACTATTTAAAACTTATTTAAATATAAATACAATATATACAATATAGTAGGAGAATTAATGATTAAAAAAAGAAAAAATAAGATATTAAAATATTCCATAAGACGATTATCGATAGGGGTAGTGTCTGTAGTTGTTGGAGCATTTGCTATATTTGGAGCTTCAACATTTGAAAATTCAAAAAGCTATGGAGTTGTTTATGCGAATAGTTATAGTGATATGGAAATTACAATAACACCAAATAATAAAGATTATAATATTGTATTATATTCAAAAGGATTTTTAGGAAATTATAGCTTGAAAAATGTAATATTAAGTATTATTGAGGATAATTTTAGTATAAATTTACAGCGAAATAGTGAAAATAAAAATATTTATAATGGAAATATAAGTAAAAATTATTTTGGAAAACATTTCAATGTTGAATTAATAGGTCATAATAATAAAAAAACAATATATATAACAAATGATGGAGCTTTAACTGAAAAATTATTTAGAGAGCATTTGGAATTAAAGGCAGAAGTAGAGGCAGCAAAGAAAAAGGCAGAAGCAGAAGCGAAGAAAAAAGAAGAAGCCGAAGAAGCAAAGAAAAAGGCAGAAGAGGCAAAGAAAAAAGCAGAAGAGGCAAAGAAAAAAGCAGAAGAGGCAAAGAAAAAAGCAGAAGCAGAAGCAGCAAAGAAAAAAGCAGAAGAAGCAAAGAAGGCTGAAGAGGCAAAGAAAAAAGCAGAAGTAGCAAAGAAGGCTGAAGAAGCAGGAAAACAAGATTTAAGATTTGATTCTGTATCAGATAAAGTATTTTTAGGAAAAAATGCTAAAACATTAGTAGTTAAGATAAATGCTCCTTTGAGTTCATTTGCGTCAGTTAAAGTTGATGGAAATGAATTAAAAATAGATGAAGATTACACATTAAAGTCAGGAAGTACAATTATCACTTTAACAAAGAAATATTTAGCAAGTTTATCATCGGGTAAGCATAATTAGCAAATTAGATTTAATAAAAATTATTTAACAAAATCCGGTACATTGTCAACAAGTTTCGTTGTAGATAATTCAAATATAAAAAATACTGATTCAAATCGCAAAATAAAGGATTCTGAAAATAAGAGAAAAAATCCAAATACAAGCGATGCAGGTGTATTATTTAGTTCAGCAACATTATTATCATCATTAGGTGCATTATTTGTACTAAAAAACAAAATAAGAAAAAATAATTAAAATTTAAGGAGAGAATTGGATAATAAACAATTCTCTTTTATTTTTATGTGAAAAAACAATTTTGGGAAAGTTATGTACTTGTATACATTTTAGAGTTATCAGATAAAACTTATATATTAATAAAAATAAAAAATTAATGGTGTGTTATATCTTATTTTGTTATTTAAATATAGGATATAACGCATATATAGTATGTTTAAGTTTTTGTTTTGTCATGGAATGAAAATATCATAACAAAATAGGCTATTTGACAAAATAATAAAAATTTGATATTATCTCTAGTGCATATGACAAATATAAAAATTTTAAATATTGCATTTTTATTCAAAATTTAGATTTGCATATAATAATTATTTATGACTAATTTAAATGCAACTATTTAAGATTTGCTCAAATATAAATATAATACATTAGGAGAATTGATGAATAATAGAAAAAATAGGGTGTTAAAATATTCTATAAGAAGATTATCTATAGGAGTAGTATCTGTAATTGTTGGGGCATTTGCTATATTTGGAGCTTCAACATTTGAAAATTCAAAAAGCTATGGAGTTGTTTATGCGGATGATATTGTTCCTGAAAAATATAAGAATAATAAAGTAAGTGTGGTTGATCAAGATGTAACGCTGTTGCTAGATGGTTTTTCAAAATATTTAAATGAGATAAATCGCATTCATGAAGTAAATATAATGTTTGAAAGTGATGGTTATAATAAAATAAAAATGGAGAAATATGAAGGAAATGGTAAAGCTTATAAGGCTAAAATAGATAAAAAATATTTTGATAAGAAAGGTAAATTTAAAATTGAAATAAAAGAAAATGAAATATATATATACTTTAGTACGGATAAAGGTATACTATTGAAAGATATTAATCAAAATTTAATTCAAGTAGAATCTCCTGCCGAAGAAGCAGAGGAAGCAAAGAAAGCAGAGGAAGCAAGAAAAGCCGAAGAAGCAAGAAAAGCCGAAGAAGCAAGAAAAGCTGAAGAGGCAAGAAAAGCTGAAGAGGCAAGAAAAGCTGAAGAAGCAAAAAAGAAAGCAGAAGCGGAGGCAGCAAAGAAAAAAGCCGAAGAAGCAAAAAAAGCCGAAGAAGCAAAGAAAAAGGCAGAAGCAGAAGCAAAGAAGGCTGAATTAGAAAAGAAACAAAAAGAAGAAAGAAATCAATTAAAACCTGGAATTAAAAAAGGTTGGTCGCAAGTATCTGATAAATGGTATTTTGTAAAAGATAATGGCGAATTAGCTAGATCAGAATGGTTATATGACAATAATTACTCATCATGGTATTATTTCAACAATAATGGAGATATGGCGTCAAATGAATGGATAAAACACACAGACAATGAGTGGTATTACTTATTCAAAAATGGTAAGATGGCAAAAAATGAGTGGTTTTATGATAATAATTACTCATCATGGTATTACTTCAACAATAATGGGGGCATGGCATCAAACAAATGGATAAAAGATACAAATAGCAAATGGTATTATCTATTAGGAAATGGAAAGATGGCAAAATCATATTGGTTATATGACAATGGCTATTCATCATGGTATTACTTCAATAATAGTGGAGATATGGCTACAAATAAATGGGTAAAAGATACAAATAGTAAATGGTACTATTTATTAGGAAATGGTAAGATGGCTAAATCAACAACAATTAATGGTTGGTACGTAAATGCTAACGGTGTTTGGGAAAAATAAATACGTTAATAATAAAAATGTTGCTATACCAATAACTGATGTACAATCATTCAAAAAATTGAAAGTTCCCTTTTCAAATACCCATAGGGCACAAGTAGTGTTGGTGAAGAATTAAAGTAAGACTTTAAGAGAATTAAAAGGTAAAATTTTTAATGGTTATGTAAATAATTTTGTGTATCAGTCTATTACTGATTAAGATATATTGATATTTTTGAA
>NZ_JBFNFI010000007.1:0-85319 GCF_046035495.1 Helcococcus sp. KG196 | reverse complement strand
TTTTTAATTCTCTTTATCTTTATAGATGTAAATTAAATTTTACATAAATAGACAATTAAAAAAACTCATTCTGCCCCAAATGCCTTAATATTAAGCATTTTGATATTATTAAACACGGTTTTAAGCATAATTTTATTCGTTTATAAAGATTTATATGTACAAACCATATATTACTTTAATAAAAAAACTTTTACCTAATGTAAAAATCACTTTTGACAGATTTTACATTAAATATAAAAAAAGTAATGAAACAATACAATATTATCATGTGGTAAATGATGATGGGAAAATTGTTGAAAGATACATTCCTAAAGAAAATATTAATTTCATTAGGAGCTTGGCTCAAAAGTCATATAATAAAAATTTGAAACGTTTCATTAATAAAAGGATTAAAATTTTAAATAAATTAAAAGATTTTAAACATGATTAATTAGAAAAAATTTATGATAATTTATCTATTGATAGAAAAATCTCGTGACACCTATTTTTCCAACTTATAAACAAAAATTAGATAAATGGAAAAATAGTAATTATAAAAAAAATGAAATAAATCCTGAATAAAAAATTTTTTATACAAAAAATGGGGAATATGTAAGGTCTAAGTCTGAAAAAATTTTAGTAGATTTATTTTACGATTTGAAGATTCCGTATAGATACGAATGCCGGATTATATTGAAAAATGGATTTACATATTATCCAGACTTTACATTTTTAAGTCCGTTTACATGTCAAGAAATTTATTGGGAACATTTTGGAATGATGGAAGATGAAAATTATTCGAAAAATGCTTTAAGAAAAATAAATAGATATTATAATAATGGAATCAAAGAATTTGACAATTTAATTATTACAATGGAATCAAAAAATGTTCCATTAAATATTAAAATTGCTGAAGAAAAAGCAAGGAAGATTTTATTAAAAGAAGATAGTTAACCTTTTTATATTTTAAAAACAAAAATTACCTCTCAAAAACTAAAAAATGAAAATTTGAGAGGTAAAAAATGTGAGAAATTTATAAGAAATGTGAGAAATTTAAAAGTTAAGAACCACATCTATAATTTCATATCAAATTCTATTTAACATAAAAAGAACTACTGAATTCCTTCAATAGTTCTCATGATTAAGCTTCTTTATTGTATGATGGTCTTTCTACTAAACCTGATTTTAATGCAGCTGTAGATACCCAAATTCTTTGAACTTTTCCATCTACAACAGCTTTAACTCTTCTTAAATTTGGTTTAAATGATCTTTTAATTTTTCTATGTGAGAATGTTACTACATTACCAGCTTTTTTTCTTTTTCCTGTAATTGCACATTGCTTTGCCATAATATTCCTCCTAACTTGATGTATTCCATTACTTGAACAATTATAACATAAATAATTAAAATTTTGCAAGTTATTCTTAATACTGATATAATTTATATATAAAAAGTTAAGGAGGTCATTTTATGTCAGCTACATTGAAAAATAGTTATGGTAAAATTGCTATTGATAATAAGGTTATTGCTACTATAGCTGCAGAATCAGCACAAGAAACGTATGGTATTGTTGGTTTAGTTGCTCAAAATACTAAAGACGGAATTTTTGAATTACTTAAGTTTGAAAATAAAACAAAAGGTGTTAAGGTTACTGTAAATGGTGACATAGTAGATGTTGATTTAGTTGTAATGATGGAATTTGGCGTAAGAATTGCGGTTGTTGCAGACAATATTATTGAAAAAGTTAAATACAATATTGAAAAAAATACACACTTAAAAGTTAATTCCGTAAATGTTATTGTACAAGGAATTAGAGTTTAATTGGGGGTAAGATGAAAAATTTTAATCACTTTGATTTAAGAAAGGGGATTACATCCGCTTATAATAATCTTGAATCAAATAAAGAATATGTTAATGGTTTAAATGTTTTCCCGGTTCCGGATGGTGATACCGGTACAAATATGTCATTGACATTTAAATCAGTAATGAAAAAATTAAATGAATCAGATGGTGATATGAAGTCGATAGCAAAGGCATTGTCAACGGGTTCATTAATGGGTGCAAGAGGTAACTCAGGAGTTATATTGTCACAATTGTGCAGAGGTGTTGCTAAAGTTGTGGAAAAATTAGAACTAGTTGAGATTGTTAATTTGGTAGAAGCATTTGAAAGTGCAAAAGAAACGGCATATAATGCTGTATTGAAACCAACTGAAGGGACTATCCTAACTGTAAGTAGAATGATTGCTGAATTTGCTAGAAAAGAATTCTTAAAATATGATAGAATTGATGAATTTTTAAGAGCATGTATTGATGAAGGTAAAAGAGCGTTGATGTCCACACCGGAAATGCTACCAGTTTTAAAAGAAGCGGGAGTAGTTGATGCAGGTGGACAGGGACTTATTTTTATTTTAGAGGGCTTTTATAAAGGGATTAAAGGTGAAGAAGTTGAATTAACAGTAAATGTTGAAGATATTAAATCGATAGATTTTGATAAAGTAATTCAACACCATTCTGATGTAAAACCTGAAGATATTGTGTATGGATATTGTACAGAGTTTTTAATAAATCATGATGGTACACAATCTTATGAAGAATTTAAAAAAGAAATTGAAAAATATGGTGATTCTATAGTTTGTGTAGGAGTAGATGAATTGATTAAAACTCATATACACACAGATGATCCTGGATTAGTTCTATCTTTAGCAAGAAAAAGGGGAGAATTATCAGATATAAAAATTGAAAACATGAGATTCCAAAATGCTGAGGTTAATAGAATAAAAGAAAAACAACAAAATAAAAAAGAAGCTAAAGCTAAAAAGTATGGCTTTGTAAGTATTTCTATTGGTGAAGGATTCGATGATATTTTTAAGGAATTAAATGTCGACAGATTGATAAAAGGTGGTCAAACAATGAATCCATCTACAGAAGATATTGTTGAAGCTGTTAATGATGTAAATGCAGAAAATGTGTTTGTATTTCCAAATAATAAAAATATTATTTTAGCTGCAAAACAAGCTATTGATTTAGTTGATAAAAACTTAATTGTTGTAGAAACAAAATCCATACCACAAGCATTTACAGCTATAATTAATTTTGATGAATCATTATCACCAAAAGAAAATTTTGAAAACATGACATCATCATTAGATGAAATTACTAGTTTGCAACTAACATATGCAGTTAGGGATACAAAAAGTGGAGATTTAGAAATAAATAAAGATGATTTTATTGGATTAGAGTCAGGAAAAATTGTAGTTAAAGGAAATGATTTAGAAAAGACATTTTTAGAATTAATCAAGCATGCAATTACTGATGAACATTCTGTAATATCAATATTTTATGGGGAAGATATTAAAGAAAAGGATGCAAATGATTTATTAGAAAAATTAGAAAAATTATATCCTGATTTAGATATTCAAATTAATTTAGGGGGACAACCGCTTTATTATTATATTGCATCGTTAGAATAGGTATGAAATTAAAAGATATAAAAGGAATAGGGCCAAAAAAAATTCAATATTTGCATGAAATGAATATTTTTAATGTTGATGATTTGATAAATTATTTACCTAGAAAATATGAAGATAGATCTAGATTGGTAGAAGTTGTAAATCTTACAGATGAAATGAAATCTTATTGTGAATTAACTATTGATAAAATTAATAAAACATATTTTTATGGAAATAGGAAGTCAATATCAAGTGTTGAAGGATATGATAGAACCGGAAGGGTTAAAGTAATTTGGTATAATGACAGATTTTCAATAAAAGCATTAAAATTTAATCAAAAATATAAATTTTTTGGATATTATGATTCGCAAAAAAAAGCTCTAATTAATCCTATTATTTCAAATATAGAAGATGACAGAATAGGTGGGATTACTCCCATCTATTCGCTTTTAAAAGGAATTTCACAGAAAGATTTTATTAAATATAAAGATTTTGTATTTAAATCAGATTATTTTGTAAATGATTATCTTAAAGATTTGGAGTTAAGCAAATATAATTTAATTAGTTTAGTTGATACGCTTAGATATTTACATAAGCCAATATCTAATTTAAATTTATATAAAGCCATGTATAGTTATAATTTAAGAAATATTTTTTTAGATAAATTGTCTAATAAAATGTATTTTGAAAAGCAATTTGATAAATTTATTAAATTTAAGGATATAGACTTAAATCTTATATTTGAAAGCTTAAATTTTGATCTAACTAATTCTCAAAAAAATGCGATAAATCAAATAAAAGAAAATATGATTTCTGAAAAAAGAATGAATAGAATTGTTATAGGGGACGTAGGCTCCGGTAAAACTATAGTGGCAGTAATTTCAGCTATTATAGCTATAAAAAGTGGATATCAGGTAGCATTTATGGCTCCCACAGAATTGCTGGCAAGACAACATTATGAAAATTATAAAAATTTTTTTGAAAAACAAAAAATTGACTCAGCTTTATTAACAGGATCTTTTACATATTTACAAAAAAAAGAAATATATAATGAACTAATAAATAATAATATAAAAATAATTTTTGGGACACATAGCTTATTTCAAGAAAAAGTAAAATTTAATAATTTAGGATTAGTTATTATGGATGAACAGCAAAGATTTGGAGTATATCAAAGAAAAATGTTATCAGATAAGGGATATTACCCTGATATGCTTTTATTGTCTGCAACGCCTATTCCAAGGACTATGGCATTAAGTTTATATAATAATTTAGATATTTCATACATTGATGAGTTGCCTAAAAATAGATTACCAATTAAATCATATCTTACAACGGTTTATCAAGAAATGAAATTTATGGATTTTGCATATAGACAAATTCTTGAAGGAAAACAGGTTTATGTAGTTGTATCTAGAGTTGAGGATGAAGATGATGAACTGGAATCTGTAGAAAGACTTTACAAAAAATTAAATAAATATTTTAATAATAAAGTAAAAATTAATATTTTGCATGGTAAAATGTCCGTAGAAGAAAAAAATATAAATCAAAGTAAATTCTTAAATAAAGAAATAGATATTTTAATAGCTACAAGTATTATTGAAGTAGGAATTGATGTACCAAATGCTAATACGATAATAATCTATGATGCAAATCAGTTTGGATTATCACAACTTCATCAAATGAGAGGTCGTGTAGGGCGTTCAAATATTCAATCATATTGTTTCTTTGTAATAAGAGATAAAAAATATTTAACTGAAAAATTAGAGTTTATTGCAAATAATAATGATGGTTTTTCAATTGCAAATAAGGATCTTGAAATTAGAGGCTCTGGAGATATTTATGGACAAAATCAATCAGGATTTATTGATTTAGACAATAGTTTTTATTTTAATGAAGAATTAATTAAAAATGCTGAAAAAATGATTGAAGATATGGAAAAAATAGGTGATGATTTGGAAAATATCATTGACAACAAAATAAAAAATTTAGAAAAAGTAATTTTAAATTGAGGTATTATGGCATTAAGAGTTATAACAGGTTTAAGAAAGGGGCACAAATTAAAGGGTCCAAAAGGTGAAAGCTCCCGTCCTACAGAAGATAGAATAAAAGAGGCGATATTTAATATTATTGGAAGTATTGAAGAAAATGAAGTTGTTCTTGATTTATTTGCATGTACAGGAAATATTGGTATTGAGTTTTTAAGCAGAGGTGCAAAAAAAGTTTATTTTTCAGAATGTGATAGATACAATTTATCATATATGGAAGATAATATTATTCATACAAAATTTGAAGATAAATCAGTAATATTAAGAGGTGATTTTAGAAAAAATTTAATGCAAATAAGAGAAAATATTGACTATGTTTATCTTGATCCACCATATAAATCTGATTTTTACGAAAAGGCATTTGAATACATGATAGATAACGTTTATTTTAATAATTCGTTATTTATCGTAGAAATCGATAAAAATATAGATTTTTCTGAAATTTATGATAAACTAGATTTAGTTTATGAAAAAAAATATGGCAGAAAATATATCAAATTTTATAGGGAGAAAGTATGAAAGTAGTTTATCCGGGAAGTTTTGATCCTGTTACTAATGGACATATAGATATAATAAAAAGGGCTGCTGGTCTTTTTGAAGAAGTTGTTGTATGCGTTTTAGTAAATAGTAAAAAAAATTATTTATTTAATATGGAAGAAAGAATTGAAATGTTAGAAGAATTATTGTATGATTATGATAACGTTAAAGTTTGTATGTATTCCGGATTATTGATTGATTTTGTTGAAAAAAATAAAATTGATTCAATAATAAGAGGCATAAGAGCTATATCTGATTATGAATCTGAATTACAATTTGCTCAGATGAATAAATTTTATTCCAGAACAAATGTGGAAACTATTTTCATGGTTGCTGAGCCGGAGATGTCATATTTAAGCTCAAGCATCGTAAAAGAAATAGCGTCATTTAATGGTGATGTTTCAAGATTAGTGCCTAAAAATGTTGAAATTAAAATAAAACAAAAATTCAAATAGGAGGAATGATGAATATTTTATCATTAATAGAAGAATTAGAACAAATTATGGATGATGGTGGTTCGGTACCATTTTCAAAAAAAATAACAATTAATCCTGATGAAGTTTACGAAGTAATAAATGACTTGAGAGAATCAATTCCTCAGGAAATTAAAGATGCTCAATGGGTAAATCAAGAAAGAGAAAGAATTTTGCAAGAAGCAAATTCTCAAGCCAGTGCAATAAAGGATAAAGCTAGAGAAGAAGTTGAAAGATCATATGAAGATGCTAATAGAAAATTGAGAGAATTAGTAAATCAAGATACTATTACAGTTGAAGCTAGAAAAGAAGCAGAAAAAATTATTGCTGAAGCTAAAGAAACAGCAAACACAATTGCTACAAATTCATTAGCATATGTAGATCAAATTCTAGCGAAAACATCTGATGAATTAAAGAATACATTAAGCACAATAGAAGAAAATAGATCACAATTAAAATATTAATTGAATTTTAAGGATTAAAGATTAAATGTTTTTAATCCTTTTTAAGTTGAATGGAAAGTAGAGAATATGAAAGAAAATTTTTGGAAAGATTTACCTAAACCATTTTTTATCCTAGCACCAATGGAAGATGTAACAGATACAGTTTTCAGACATGTCGTTGCAAAAGCTGCTGCACCGGATGTCTTTTTTACTGAATTTACCGATACTAATTGTCTTCATAATGAAAAAGCTAGAAAGACATTAAGTGGTAGATTGCATTTTACTGATGATGAACAACCCATTGTTGCACATATTTGGGGAGATATACCGGAAAATTTTGCCAAAATGGCAAAAGAACTAGCAAAAATGGGATATAAAGGTATTGATATTAATATGGGTTGTCCTGCTTTAAAAGTAGTAAAAAAAGGTAAAGGTTCAGGGCTTATAAAAAGACCTGATGTTGCTTCTAAAATCATACAAGCTGCAAAAGAAGGGGGATTGCCTGTAAGCGTAAAAACCAGAATAGGATTTTTAGAAGTAGATGAATACAAAGAATGGATAAGTCACATTTTAAGACAGGATATAGTAAACTTATCCATACATTTGCGTACAAGAAAAGAAATGTCCGATTTTGATGCACACTGGGAATTAATTCCGGAAATAAAAAAATTGAGAGATGAAATAGCTCCAAATACATTATTAACAATTAATGGTGATATTCCGGATAGACAAGTGGGAATGCAATTATCAGAAAAATATGGTGTTGATGGCATAATGATTGGTAGAGGTATATTTAGAAATATATTTGCGTTTGAAAAAGAAAAAAGACATCACAGCTATAAAGAATATATGGATTTATTATATTATCATCTAGATTATTATGAAGAAATGATAAAGGTTGAGCCAAAGCTAAGTAAGGTGCTTAATAGATTATTTAAAACCTATATAAAAGATTTCGAGGGATCAAGACAACTTAGAGATACATTAGTTAGAACTAGAAATATTGAAGAGGTACGTAAAGTTTTAGCTGAATTTCCTTTGATGAATGCAATAATGAATGGAGAGATTTGATATAAAATTAATTAAATATGTCATTAAATATAGACTGATAACCAATCCTTGTGCATCCAATTTTTTTTGTTAAATTGGATATGTAAATAATTTTGTTTATCAGTCTATTACTGATTAAGATATATTGATATTTTTGAAAAATTTTATTTTGATCAAATATTTTATTTTCAGTTATTTCTTTTAGCTATTTAATAAATTTTTCTATTTAATATGAAATTGAATTGGATTGAATAAAAAAAATAATATTAATATTCATTGTGAAATATAATTATGAATTTGGTAAAGGTTTTAGTAATAAAGTTCTTACTAAAAATGGTAAAAATATATTACCTTAAAAAAGGAAGCTGTTATAAAATGAATAACATTTTTATCTATTTTATAACAGCTCCTTAACTATACAATTACTTTATATAAATTCTATTTTTAAAATTTTTATTTAGAATTTTAGTATTATTCAAATTTTGTAATTCATATGCTCTAATATCAATTTCAGCAAAATTCCTATTAACATCATCTAATGTTACATAATCAACTAGTTTATTCAATATTGTAAAATCAGTTAAATTTTTTAATTGATTTATTAAATCTCTACCTTTGTCATTAAATCCGATAGGTCTCAAATAGTTTATTTTATCAAGATTTTTAATATCTACAACCTCAATTTCTAATAAATAATTTATAATAAATCTTTTCAATCTCGATTTTGAATATCTTTTATTATGAGATTTTTCAATCATATCGGAGATTTTATCCGAATAATTTTTCTTTAATAGGTTTAACATACCGGGTTCAAATCCAGCAATAGATTCTCCTGTATTTTTTTCAATAAATGCTTTATAATAAAAAATATTTGAGTATTCATCAATGTTGTGAAGATTTGTATTTTTTAATATTTCTATTAATTCGGCAGGTACATAATTTGAAACATCATAATTTTCTTTTATTAAATTTCTAATAGTTGTTGCTGATTGAAACTTGTATTTATCTAATTTCTCACTGTTGTAACCACCATCTTTTCTTTGAATAGGTAATATTTTAATCTTACTATTTAATTTATTTAGTGTAAGTGCATAATTTAAAGCAAGTGTGTTATTTGGAGAAATTATTGAATGCGGAACATTTTTATCAATTTCATTAATTGCTTCTAAATAAGCATTTTTGTATGAATAACCTTGTTTAATATATTTACCTTGTAGCTCAAATATTTTAGATTCGTTTTTGATTTTAAAATCAAGTAATTTGTAAAAAGTTTCAGTATCATCTTCAATTCCAAATGAAATATAATCGATTAAACCTAATTCATTAAGAAGGAATGTTGTATAATATGAGAAATAATCAGCACTTTGTAGACTTATGATTGCTGGTATTTCAAATACAAGATCTACGCCACATTTTAATGCTGATCTTGCCTTATCAAATTTACCTATAATTGAAGGTTCACCTCTTTGAACAAATGATGTACTCATAAGTGCTATGATATTTGATTTTGGAAATTTTTGTTTAATTTTTTTTATTTGATGTAAATGTCCATTATGCATAGGGTTGTATTCACATATTATTGCTATATTAATCATTTTATTTGAATATACCTCTTAATTTTTGTTATAATAGTTCAGTAAATGTTATTTTAATTATAACTTAAAAAGATATAAAAAAATAGATAGGGGATATTATGGATATTTTAGTATTAAATAGTGGTAGTTCATCACTTAAATATCAATACCTAAATTCACAAACAGGTGAAGTTTACGGTAAGGGGTTAATAGAAAGAATTGGTATTTCAGGATCAAATATTGAACATAAAAAAGGTGATAGAAAAGTTGTTATAGAAAGAAATTTGCCATCACATAAAGAAGCTGTAAAATTATTATTTGAAGTTTTAACACATGAAGATTATGGTATCATTAAAAATATTGATGATATTAAGGCTATTGGGCATAGAATTGTTCATGGTGGCTCAATTATTAATCCTAGATTAGTAGATGATGAAGCATTAGAAATTTTAGAAGACGCTATAAGATTTGCACCGTTACACAACCCGGGAGCAATTCAAGGAATAAAAGGTGTTGAAGAAGTTGCACCGGGAAAACCAAATGTAATTTGTGTTGATACAGGATTCCATGCAACTATACCGGCGGAAAATGCTTTATATGCCATTCCTTATGAATACTATGAAAAAGATGCAATTAAGAGATATGGTGCTCATGGAACAAGTCATAAATATATAACACTTAAAGTTGCTGAAAAGTTAGGCAAAAAACCTGAAGAGGTAAATGTAATAACATGTCATTTAGGAAATGGTGCAAGTATTACAGCAGTTAAAAATGGACAATCATATGACACATCAATGGGTCTTACACCATTAGAAGGTTTAGTAATGGGTACAAGAAGTGGAGATATTGATCCAGCTGTTGTGTTTAATATTGGGAAACAATATAATCTTTCATATGATGAAATGGATACATTATTAAATAAAAAATCAGGTTTATTAGGAGTGAGTGGTGTGTCTTCTGACTTTAGAGATGTTTTATTAGCAAGTCAGGAAGGAAACGAAAGAGCAAAATTGGCGCTAGATATGTTTATAAATAGAGCTAAAAAATATGTTGGTTCATATTATGCTTTATTAGAAAGAGTTGATGCTATTGCGTTTGCAGGAGGTATCGGAGAAAATTCAGATTATGCGAGAGAACATATTTTAGAAGGATTAGAAAACTTAGGCATCAAAGTTGATGTTGAAGCAAACAAAGGTGCTAGAGATGAAAAAGAAATTTCAGCTGAAGATTCAAAAGTTAAAGTATTTATCATTCCTACAAATGAAGAATTAATGATTGCTAGAGAAACACAAAATATAGTAGAAAATTTATAAAAATATTGACATGTAGCTAAAATATATGTATAATACTTATGTTATTCAAATGTATTTAAAATACTAATGTAAAAAGATCAAGGAGGTGTTCACATGGCAGTACCAAAGAGAAAAACATCTAAAGCTAAAACAGCATCAAGAAGAGCTTCTTCTTATAGATTAAATAAAGTAAATTTTGTTGTTGATTCAGAAACAAATGAAGCAAGATTACCACATAGAGTAAGTCCATCAGGATATTACAATGGTAAAAAAATATTTGAAGTAGAAGAAAACGAAGAATAAAATTCTTTTCAAAAAAATAATAATAAAATTATGTGATGTTATAAATTGATGACCATTTTATAACATCATTTTTTATTATATTTTAATATTTTTATAAATATGGTATTATATTATTATCAAATATAATGGAGATGATATGAAATTAGTTGTAGATTTAATGGGTGCAGATTTGGGAGTTGAAGAAGTTGTTAATGGAGTCTGTGATTCATTTGAAAAAACAAAGTTAAATTTTATTTTGGTCGGGCCAAAAGAAAATGCACAGAGAATTATTAATAAAAGAAATATTGATCATTCAAGAATAGAGTTTATTGATACAAATGAGTTTATTGAAAATCATGATGATCCGGTAAGGTCTTTAAGAAGAAAAAAAAATGCTTCGTTAGTATTGGGTCTTGAAAAATTAAATGAAGAGGGCGATGGATTTTTATCTACTGGGAGTACAGGTGGACTTCTTGCTGGAGGAATATTTATTACAAAGCGTTTAAAAAATGTTAAGAGAGCAACTTTAGCTACTTTGGTTCCTACAAGATCAGGGAGTCAGACTATACTTGTTGATTCCGGAGCTGTTGTCGATACTAAACCGGAAATGCAAGAACAATTC
The DNA here is from genome assembly GCF_046035495.1 of Helcococcus sp. KG196. Taxonomy (NCBI): domain Bacteria; kingdom Bacillati; phylum Bacillota; class Tissierellia; order Tissierellales; family Peptoniphilaceae; genus Helcococcus; species Helcococcus sp. KG196. The sequence continues at coordinate 73,570 of NZ_JBFNFI010000007.1, read as the reverse complement.
GCTGTAATGGGAAGTGTTGTTGCTGAAAAATACCTTAATAAAAAAAATCCTAAAGTATATTTAGTTAATATTGGTGCAGAAGAAGGAAAAGGTGATATCAGAACTAAAGAAGTCTATCAATTATTAAAAAATAATCCAAATATAAATTTTTGTGGCAATATAGAACCTAGAGATTTTTTGACAGGCAAAGCTGATGTTATAGTAGCTGATGGTTTTTCCGGTAATATGATGATAAAATCTACAGAAGGGGCAGCATCTGTATTGTTTTCGGAAATAAAAACTGCTGTTACAAGTAGTTTTTTTTCTAAAATAGGTGCATTACTTTTAAAAAAATCATTAAAGAAAATAAAAGACAAATACGATTATAAAAAAGTAGGAGCAGGTATTTTTCTAGGATTAAATAAGCCTTTGTTTAAGGCTCATGGAAGTTCCGATAGAGAGGCTATAAAATTTGCTATATATAAAGCAGAGGAATTAATAAACAGTAATATAAATAACACAATAGAGGAGAGATTATGATAAAAGAAAGAATTATAGAAATGATAAAAAGTGAATTGATGATAGATAAATTTGACCTGGATGCAGATTTGGTTAAAGATTATGAAATAGACTCAATTGGGCTTTTAGATTTTATTATGAGTATTGAAGAGGAATTTGATATTGAAATATCTGATTCAGAATTAGCAGAATTAAAGACTGTAAATGATGTTATTGCAGTAGTTGAAAGAAAAGCTGGAAAATAAAATGACTCGAGATAGAATTGCTAAATTAGATAAATTAGAAAAAAAAATAAATTATAAATTCAATGATATTAATTTGTTAAATTTAGCTTTTATCCACACTTCTTATACAAATGAACATCCTAATTATAAAAATAAAAGTAATGAAAGATTAGAATTTTTAGGAGATGCAGTTTGTGAACTAGCTTTTTCAGAAATTTTATATAAAAATTTTAAACCAAAACAAGAAGGATTTTTAACTAAAGTTAGAGCAAATCTTGTTTGTGAAAAATCATTCTCTGAATTTGCTGATCAATTGGGATTAGCTGAATTTTTATTATTAGGTAAAGGTGAAGAAAAAACTGGAGGTAGAGAAAAGCCGTCAATTAAATCTGATGCTTTTGAAGCCGTTATGGGAGCTTTGTATTTAGATGGTGGATATGATGTTGTTTTTGATCTTATCTATAATTTAATTATTGATAAAGTTAAAGAACTAAAGATCCAAAAAGAAAGCGTTAATGACTATAAATCAATGTTACAAGAGTATTTACATAAAAAAAATAAATCAAATATTGTTTATAGGCTTGTAAATGAAATTGGCCCATCACATGACAAACTTTTTTATTTTGAGCTTTATATTGAAGACAAAATGATATCAGAAGGAAAGGGCAAAAATAAAAAAATTGCAGAACAAATGGCTGCTAAAACTGCATTGGAAAAAATAGGTGTATTAAAAAAATAAACTATTCGAAAGAATAGTTTTTTTATGGTAGGAATTATGAAATTAAAATATGTAGAACTATATGGATTTAAGAGCTTTGCGGATAAAACAAAATTACTTTTTAATAAGGATATATCAGCGGTTGTTGGACCAAATGGATCAGGAAAATCAAATATTGCAGATGCTATAAAGTGGGTTTTAGGTGAACAATCAGCTAAGTCGCTTCGTGGGGCAAGTATGCAGGATGTAATTTTTTCAGGTACTGATATAAAAAAACAAATGAATATGGCTCAAGTATCTTTAATTTTAGATAATAGTGATAAGTCTTTACCTATTGCTTTTGATGAAGTAAATGTTACCAGAAGAGTATATAGGACAGGAGATAGCGAGTATTTGCTTAATAAATCTCCTGTTAGACTAAAAGATATTAGAGAACTATTTTTGGATACGGGAATCGGAAAAGATGGATATTCAATGATAGGTCAAGGTCGTATTGATGAAATTCTTAATGGCAAAAATGAAGAAAGAAGATATATTTTTGAGGAAGCTACAGGTATATCAAAAAATAAATATAAAAAAAGTGAAGCTGAAAAAAAATTGTTAAAAAATGAAGAAAATTTAGCACAATTATGTAGTGAACTAAAGGTTAAGAAGCAACAATTTGATATTTTGGAAAAGCAATCTCAAAATGCAAAAGAGGGAATAAAATTAACTAATAGATTAGAATTATTAGAACTTAATTTATTAGATAAAGCTATTCAAAAAAATTCAGCTGATTTACAAAATGATAAATCAAAATTAGAATACATAGATTTAGAACTCAGCAATTCGAATGATAAATTAAATAAACTTACTAATTTAATTTATCCAGTTCAAGAAGAAATAGATAGAAAAACTGATGAATTAGAAGAAAAAAAAGAAAATCAAATTTTAGGCGATAAAAAAATTCAAAGTTTAGAAAATCAAATTAATATTTTAAGAGAAAAAAATAAATTTTTTATAGCTGACAAGGAAAGATTGGAAAAGGCTATAAATATTAAGAAGGAAAAGATATTAAATTTTAAAGATTTAATTGTTGAAAAAGAATTTAAGGATGTAGAGATTAAATCTAAAAAGGAAGAAGTTAATCGACAAGTAATTGAGTTAAATAAAGTGCTCGAAGTTAAACGTTTGAAATTTAACAATCTAAAATCTGAAAAGAATTTATTGTCAATTAGTATTGAAAAAAATAAAGAAAAATTGTCAGATTTGAAAATAAATAAAAATACTAAAGAAAAATTAGATGATTCAAATAATCAATTAAAATTAAATTATATTTCAGAAATAGAAAAAATTGATTCTTTATTAAAAAATAAATGCACAGAAATTATTGAAATTGAAAATAATATTAAAAATGTTGAAGAGAAAATAAGTAAAAACGTTGAAGTAATTAATGAATTTAACGATAAGAAAAATGTTATTATTGGTATTCTTGAAAAATTAAGATTACAATTATCTACTAAAAAAAATGATTACTTAAAACTAGAATCTCAAAAAGATATTTTAGAAAGACAGTATAAATCATACGATGGTTATTATAGATCTGTTCAAGATTTACTAAAAATTGCTGACAAAAATACTTTCATATCTTCAAAAATAGTTGGTGTTTTAGCTGATTTAATTGAAGTTGAAGATAAGTATAAAGTTGCTTTAGATTTGGCTTTAGGATCATCTCTTCAAAATATTGTTATAGAAAATGAAGAAGATGGTAAATTTTTAATTAATTTCTTAAAGAAAAATAATATTGGTAGAATCACATTCTTACCTATTAATAAAATTTCGGCAAATAAATATAATGTTAAGCATCCAAAAATCATTGATACATTTAATAATTTGGTAAAAAATGACAAAAAGATAGATGGGATAATTGATCATTTTCTATCAAAAACAATACTAGTTGAAAGTATTGAAGATGCTGTAGAAGTTTCTAAAGATATTAAAGGATATCGAGTTATCACTCTTGATGGGGAAATTATTAATTCTTGGGGGTCTATGGTTGGAGGAAATACATTCAAAAAAGAAAGTAATGGTCTTTTAAATCGTAGAAAAGAATTAGATGATTTAATAGAAAATTTACACAATTTATCCATTGATATCAATAAAATAAATGAAGATATTAATAGTAAAAATAATAATATAGATAAGTTAAATCAAAATATTCAAGAGTTTGAATCGGCTAATATTAATCATCAGATAAATTTAAATAATTTTAATAAAAATATTCATGAATTAAATGTTGAAGTAATGTTTAATAATAAACGTAAAGATGAATTTAGTGAATTGTTAAATAAAATTGATGATGAATTAAAACAGGAAGATTTTTCTGAAATTGAGCATTTGACTTCAAGTATTGAAAAAGAAGAAAGTAGAATGGAAATTGTTTCAGATAATATAGAAAAATTAAATGTAAATATTTCTGAAGAAGAAAAGAAATTATTATTGAATAAATCTGAATTAGATGTTTTAATTAGAGACCTTTCAATTATTGAAAATGATATTGAAAATATAAAAATTGATTTAGAAGATAACTCAAAAACACTAAAAATAGATGAAGATTCTTTGGTTAAAACTATCAATAATATTGAAAATTCAAATCAAGAAATTGAAAAATTGTCAAAAGATATGTTTAATTTTAAATCAAATTTAAACTTATCAAATAGTGAAATAGTAGTTGTTGAAGAAGAATTAAAAAATTTAATAACTAAAATTAAAGAAGATAAAATAGAAATTGAAAACTTAAAAAGTTTGATTTCAGAATTCGAAAAAGAAAAATATAAATTAGAATTAAAAATTGAAAATTCAGAGCAAAAGGTAAATTCTTTAAGAGATGATTATAAAGAAACTTATTCAATTACAGATGAGGAATTAGATGAAAAATTAAAACGTATTGATAAGATTGAAGCTACAAAAAAAGAAGTATTAGATATTAAATCAAGATTATCTAAAATAGGATATTTCAATTATGAAAGTATCGAACAATTTAATATAATATCTGAAGAATTAGATTTTTTAAATAAACAATATGATGATTTAATTGCTTCTAAAAATGATATTATCAATATGATTAAATCAATTGAAAAAGATATGAAAGAAACCTTTGCAGATGCATTTGAAAAAATTAAAATAAGGTTTAATGAAATATTTTCAATTTTATTTAATGGTGGAGAAGCTGAAATTAAGCTGGATTCAGATGATGTATTAAATGCTGGTATTGACATTATTGCAAGACCTCCAGGTAAAAAATTAAAAAGTATTGCACTTTTATCGGGGGGAGAAAAAGCTCTTACAGCAGTTGCTTTACTTTTTGCTATTTTTGAAATTAATCCTGCTCCATTTTGCGTACTAGATGAAATAGATGCTGCCTTAGATGAGGCAAATATAAAGAGATATATAGGTTACTTAAAATCATTAGTTAATAAAACACAGTTTATAATTATTACACACAGAAAGGTAACTATGGAAATGGCTGAGATTTTATATGGTGTAACTATGGAAGAAAAAGGAATTTCAAAAGTCATTACGCTAGCACTTGATGAATATAAAGAATAAAATTGATTACGTACATTATATTTATAGTGTACGTTTTTTTATGATATAATTTGATTATTAAAAAATTTAAGGAGATATAATGTTTAAGAAGATTTTTGAAAAATTTAAAAATAAAAAAGAGGAAAATATTGAAGTAAAAAAAGAAATCAAAAGTGATATTGTTGAAGATAAAAAAATAGAACAAGTTGAGAATATAATAGAAAATTCAATGAGGAAAGTTAAAGAATTACAAGAAAATTCAGAGCTTTCAACAGTAGAAGTAAATTTCAGTAATAAATCAGAAATTATTGGAGAAAACCATATAGTTGAAGATGTTGAGCCTAATAAAGAAGTAGAAAAAGTTGAAAAAGCAGAAGTTATAGAAAAAACTTCAATTTTAGAAGAAATAAAGTCAGAAGATATGGTTGTTGAGGCTCCAATTGTTGAAGAAATAAAAGAAAAACCAAAGAAAAAAGGATTTTTAGAAAGATTAAAATCAGGGTTATTTAAGACTCGTAATGCAATGAATTCGGCAATTGACAATTTGATAAATGGTAAAGCTAAAATTGATGATGATTTATATGATGAATTAGAAGAAATCATGATTTCTGCTGATATGGGTGTTGAAACTACTGTAAATGTCATTGATGAATTAAGGGATATCGTCGCAGATAATCACATTAGAGATCCGAAAATGATTAAAGTTGAGTTAGAAAAAATTTTAAGAAATAAACTTAGAGAAAATAACAAAGATAATTCGTTAAATATTGTTGATGGAAAACAGACGGTAATATTGGTAATCGGTGTTAATGGAGTGGGTAAGACGACAACAATTGGTAAATTGGCATATAATTTACAAAAAGAAGGAAAAACAGTTATTTTGGCAGCTGCTGACACATTTAGAGCTGCTGCAATTGAGCAACTAAAAGAATGGTCGGAAAGAGTTAATGTTGAATTAATTTCTTCGAGAGAAGGATCTGATCCTGCATCAGTTGTGTACGATGCTATTAAATCTCAAAAAGCAAAAAATAAAGATGTATTAATTATTGATACAGCAGGAAGATTACATAATAAAGTGAATCTTATGAATGAGTTGGAAAAAATAAATAGAATTATTTCTAGAGAACATCCTGAAGCTAATAGAGAATCACTTTTAGTTCTTGATGCCACAACCGGACAAAACGCTTTATTCCAAGCTAAAGAATTTAATAAAGTTACAAATATTACGGGATTAGTATTAACTAAATTAGATGGTACTGCAAAAGGGGGGGTAGTATTTCCGCTTCAAGTTGAAAATAATGTACCGGTAAAATATATAGGAATTGGTGAAAAAGCGGAGAATCTCGAAAAGTTTGATTCTGAGAAATTTGTAGATGCATTATTTGACCTTAAGTAAAAATGATAGCAATTTCATATTATTCGTTGACTTAATAAAAAATATGTAATATACTTATGTAAACAGGGGAATCCTAAAGTAATAGTATATTACATATTATTTTTTAGAAAATAGGAAAACGAAATCTTAATAAGAAGGAGGATATATGTGGGATCAGATTTATGCGTCCTCAATAGTTTTTATAGTTTTTATATTAATTATATTTGCAATTATTCAAATTTTTAATATATTAAATTTAAAAAAATCAAGGCAATATTATAAAAAATTACATGAATCGATAAAGCCTGGGGTTAGAATAATGTTAAATAATGGTATTTACGGTACATTAACAAGAGTAGGCGAAAAAGATGTTGATATTGAAATAGCAAAAAATGTTATAATTACAGCGGACAGATTTAGTATAAGGGAAATTAAAGAGTAAGGAGAATGAAGATGCCAAATATATTATTAACAAGAATAGATAACAGAATGATACACGGTCAAGTTGCTACACAATGGACGAATGTTGTCGGAGCAAACTTGTTATTAGTTGCAAATGATGAAGTTTCAACTAATAAAATGAGACAAGGTCTTATGGATATGGCTGCACCAAATGGTGTCGCTACAAGATACTTTTCAATTGAAAAAACAATTAGTATTATTGATAAAGCATCTCCTAAACAAAAGATCTTTATAATATGTGAAAATCCACAAGATGTTCTTAGATTAGTGGAAGGAGGGGTTCCTATAACTAAAGTAAACATTGGAAATATGCATATGGCTGAAGGAAAAAGACAAGTAGCTACAGCTGTATGTGTTGATGATGCTGATGTTGAAGCTTTTAGAAAACTAAAAGAACGTGGAGTGGAATTGGAAATCAGAAAGGTTCCTCAAGAGCAATCTGAAAGTACAGAAAAATTATTTAAATAATTTATAGGAGGTATCATGGAATATAATATAATCCAGATTCTATTGGTATTTTTAGTAACCTTTATTGCTGCTATAGACCAATTTAGTTTCTTGGAATCACTATATCAACCAATAGTGACAGGACCTGTTATCGGTGCTATATTGGGTGATGTACAAACAGGTTTGACAGTTGGTGCAACATTTCAATTGATTCAAATTGGTAGTATGCCTGTCGGTGGAGCACAACCACCAAATGCAGTAATAGGTGGTATTATGGCTACAGTATTTGCTGTAACATCAAAATTAGAACCAACAGCAGCAGTAGCGGCAGCATATCCTTTTGCGGTTTTAGGACAACAGGCTGTTAATGTTGTATTTACACTTATGGCACCTATTATGAAAGTTGCTGACAAACATGCTGAAAATGCTAATCCAAAGGGGATTTCACATGTTAACTACTTGTCTATGGCAATTTTAGGTACTATATTTGGTTTGATAGTTTTAGCATTCTTTGTAGCTGGTGCAGAATTTGGTAAAAATGTAGCGGGAGCATTACCTGAATGGTCAAAAGTTGGTTTGGGAGTTGCAGGTAAGATGATGAGATTCGTTGGTTTTGCAATTTTATTAAAAGTTATGCTTTCAAAAGAACTATGGGGATTCTTTTTCCTTGGTTTTGCTATTGCAATAGTTGTTAATGCAATACCTTCTCTACAAGCTCCAGGATTATTGTTAATCTCATTAATTGGTTTTGCAGTTTCTTATTGGGATTATCAAATTCAAACTAAAGTGAAAAATACTCAAGTAATGGGAGGAGATGAAGATGGAATATAATCAAAGTAATCATTATGTAGACACAAATGTTGCTCCTAATCTTGATAATAAAACATTAAATAAAATGGTATGGAGATCACTATTCTTACAAGCATCTTTTAACTTTGAAAGAATGCAAGCAGCAGGATGGTTGTATAGTATTTTACCCGGATTAGAAAAGATTCATACAAATAAAGATGATTTGTCAAAATCAATGACACACAATTTAGAGTTTTTTAATACACATCCATTTTTAGTAACATTTGTAATGGGTATTGTATTGTCATTAGAACAAAATAAACAAGATATTGATACAATTCGTGCTGTTAGGGTTGCGGCAATGGGACCATTAGGTGGTATCGGTGATGCACTATTTTGGTTTACATTGGTTCCAATTTTAGCTGGTATCACATCAAATATGGCTTTAAGTGGACAAATAATTGCTCCATTCTTATTCCTATTAGTATTTAATTTAGCTCAATTTGGTTTGAGATATTGGTTAATGTACTGGTCATATAAGAAGGGTGTTGAAGCTATTGATTTATTTACACAAAATGCTAAAGAATTTACAAGAGCTGCATCAATTTTGGGTGTTATAATTGTAGGAGCTTTAACAGTTTTATATGGTGGTATTAAAACCAAATACGAAATTCCAAACGGTAAGAAATTAGTTAAGCAGGAAATTAAAACAGTAGTTTCAAATGACAAAATTTCAGACTTTGAGAAATATTTATATAAAGATGATAAAAAGACATTAAAACCAGATACGACTATCACTGATTTAAAAAACGGAACATCAGAATTAGTATTCCAAAAAGAAAATGAGGTTGATTCAAAAATTAATGTTCAAAAAATACTAGATGGTATTATTCCGAATATAATTGATTTAGGTTTGGTTATGTTGATGTATTTCTTTATAGCAAAGAAGAAATTATCGCCAGTATATGGTATCATATTCCTATTTGTGTTAGGGTTATTTGGTGCCTGGATTGGAATATTCTAATGAGTAAATCAACAGCTGTCTTAGTTACAGCACACGGGAAATTTTCAGAGGGTATTTTATCCACAATAGAAATGATTGCCGGAAAATTTGAAAATGTTAAAAATGTAAATTTTCTTGAAGGTGAAAATTTTGAAACCATAGATAAAAAACTTGTTGAAGCGTATAATTCATTTTCTAATTACGACCATATAATTATAATTACTGATTTAATGGGAGGTACTCCTTTTAATCGCTCAGTTATGAATTTTGGTAGTAATGAAAACACACGAGTACTTGCAGGATTAAATTTTGCGATGTTATTTACAGCTATTACTACTCAAAATGATAATATAGATTTGTTAGTTAATGAAATTTTAGAATCAGGAAAAGAATCAATTAAAAAATTTGAGATAGTTGAAATAGAAGATGACTCAGATGAATTTGAAGATGGAATTTAGATATATAATTTTGTTTTAACAAGAGGGATAGAGATTAAATTTTCTATCTCTTTTTAATTTTAAACTCATTTTTAGGTTCTTTATCAACTACCCATAATTTAAAAGTAATGTTGGGTAAGATTTAAAGTAACAAATTAAGAAAATTAGAGCTTAAAGTTTATAATTCTCTTTTATCGTTAAAAATGTAAATGATTTTGTGTATAAGTTTTATTAAATTCTATAATAGATAGTGTATTATTTATTTTTCCTGAAGCTACTATAATATAAACAAGTATAGATACGAATTGTAATAAATTTTTCCTGTATAATTTATTATGAAATATATTAAATAAAATTTGACATAAACTATTGATTTTGCTATTATATTTAGTGTCAATGAAAAACCTTGACAGGAGAGTAAATGGAAAAAAATGTAGTTATTAGTATTCTATATGAATACTATGGAAAATTACTTACAGATAAACAAGCAGAATCTATCGAAATGCATTATTTAGAAGATTTATCTTTGACTGAAATTGCTGATATTCAAGGTGTGTCTAAGCAAAGCATTTCTGAAACAATTAAGCGTTCAGAAAAAGCTTTATTGGATTTTGAGAAAGGCATAGGCATGTATAAAAGATCAAATGAACTGAGTGAGCTTGTTGATAGATTAGAAAAAAATTTGATTAATGATCTCGATGATGAAGAATATTCAAAATACATTGATTTGATTTTTCAAATTAAAACAAAATTAAAATAGGATGTGCTAAATGTTTGAAAATTTATCGGATAGACTACAAAACCTTATGAGTAATCTTAGAGGTAAGGGAAAACTTACTGAAAAAGATATTGATACAGCAATGAGAGAAATTAGATTGGCTTTACTTGAAGCTGATGTAAACTTTAAGGTTGTTAAAAGTTTTGTACAAAAAGTTAAAGAGAGAGCTTTAGGTGCTGATGTTATGCAGAGTTTAACTCCTGGACAGATGGTTGTAAAAATTGTTAATGAAGAATTAATTAACTTGATGAGTGATAATAATCAGGAACTTAAATTTTCATCAAAATTACCTACAGTAATTATGATGGTAGGTTTACAAGGTGCTGGTAAAACAACTCAAACAGGCAAATTAGCTCTTTTACTAAAGAAAAAAAACAAGAAACCATTACTTGTTGCAGGAGATATATATAGACCAGCAGCTATTGAGCAGTTAAAAGTTGTCGGACAAAAAGTTGAAGTACCTGTTTTTTCTTTAGGTAAAATTGATCCTGTAGAAATTGCAAAATGCGGTATTGAAGAAGCAAAGAAAAATGGTAATGATGTGGTTATTATAGATACGGCTGGTAGACTTCATATTGATGATGAATTAATGCATGAATTAAAAGCAATTAAGGAAAATGTTGAAGTTACAGAAACTTTATTAGTAGTTGATTCAATGACCGGTCAAGATGCTGTTAATGTTGCTAAATCATTCAATGAGCAAATTGATATTACAGGTATCCTTATGACAAAGCTTGATGGGGATACAAGAGGTGGTGCTGCACTTTCAATTAGAGCGGTTACGGAAAAACCAATAAAGTTTATTGGTACTGGTGAAACGATGGGAGATTTGGAACAATTCCATCCGGATAGATTAGTATCAAGAATATTAGGTATGGGTGATGTATTATCACTTATTGAAAAAGCCGAACAAGCATTAGATAAGGAAAAAGCAAAAGAACTTGAAGAAAAATTAAGAAATCAATCTTTTGATTTCAATGATTTTCTTTCACAAATTTCTCAGATGAGAAATATGGGTCCTTTAGAAGAATTATTAAAAATGATACCTGGAGTAAATGCTAAAGCATTAAAGGGTATGAATTTTGATACAAAGGCAATAGATAGAATTGAGGCGATTATTAGGTCAATGACAAATGATGAACGTGAAAAACCTAATATTATTGATAATTCTAGAAAGAAAAGAATCGCAAATGGTTCAGGTACAAATATTGGAGAAGTAAATAAATTACTTAAACAGTTTGATGACACTAAAAAAATGATGAAAAAAATGGGTGTTATGAACAAAAAAATGAAAAAAGGGAAAAAGAGATTCCCATTCTTTTAAAAACATGGAGGAAAAATATGGCAGTAAAAATTAGAATGAAAAGATTAGGTGCTAAGAAAAGACCTTTCTACAGAATAGTTGTAGCAGATGAAAGATCACCAAGAGATGGTAAATTCATAGAAGAAATCGGATACTATAATCCAATTTCAGAACCAAAAGTATTTAAAATTGATAGTGAAAGAGTACAATACTGGATGGGCGTAGGTGCAAAACCAACAACAACAGTAGCTAGATTATTAAAAACAGACTTTGAAGATTTAGCTAAAAAAGTAGAAGAAAAGAAGAAAGCAGAAGCTGAAAAAAGAGCTAAAGAAGCAGAAGAAAGAAGAATAGCTAGAGAAAAAGCAGAAGCTGAAGCAAAGGCTAAGGCAGAAGCTGAAGCAGCAGCTGCAGAAGAAGTTGAAGAATCAGCAGAGTAATTTGGATAATAAAATGAATGAAATAGTAGAATATATTGCTAAAGTATTAGTTACTAATCCTGAAGATGTTAAAGTAATTACTGAAATAAATGAAGGTATAGTAGATATTAAATTATTGGTAAATGCGGATGATATGGGAAAGATTATTGGTAAGCAAGGTAAGATTGCAAATTCAATAAGATCTATATTAAAGGCATGTGCTATTAAAGAGCAAAAGAAAGTAAATTTAGTGATTGATGCAAATAATGAACAAAATTAAAGTTGGTAAAATCATAAATACACATGGGATTAAAGGAGAGCTTAAAATCTCAAAAACAGGTGTTGAAAGTTTTGATAGAGATATTCCATATTATATCGGAAATGATAATATTGAGTATAGTATTGAAAAAGTTAGAAAACACAAAGATAATGTAATGATCACATTAAAAGGTTTTAATAATATAAACAAAGTATTGAAATTTAAGGATAAAGATATATTTATTAATGAAGGTGATATGATAGGTTTAGATGATGATGAATATTATATTAATGAGTTAATTGATATGGAAGTTTATAATCAGGATAATCATAAAATTGGAGTAATAAAAGATGTGCTTAAATATGATGTTAACGATATATATATTGTTAAAAGCAAGGATCATGAAATTATGATACCGGCAGTAAAGGAGTTTATTTTATCAGTTGATTTAGATAATAGAAAAATTGTTGTAAAACTTATAGAAGGAATGTAATGAAAATTGATATTTTAACTTTATTTCCAAATACTTTTGATTTTTTAAAAGTTTATGGAGTTATTGGAAAAGCAGTTGAAAATAATATTATAGAAATAAACACTATTGATATTAGAAGATTTTCAAAAAATAAACATAATAAAGTTGATGATGAAGTATATGGGGGATCTGCAGGCATGCTTATGACAATGCAGCCGGTTGTAGATGCGATTGAAAGTGTCAGAACAGAAGATTGTAAGGTGATATTTTTAAGTCCTCAAGGAAAGGTATTAAATCAAGGGATCGCAATTGATTTATCAAAAGAAAGTCATTTGATTTTACTTTGTGGGCATTATGAAGGAATTGATTCAAGAGTTATAAATAATTTTGTCGATTATGAAATATCTATTGGAGATTATGTTTTAACAGGAGGAGAAATACCTGCTATGGTTTTAATTGATGCAGTTACAAGACTCATAGACGATGTACTTGGAAATGATCTATCATATAAAACAGATTCACATTACAATATTTTATTACAACATGATCATTTTACTAGACCTAGAGAATATTTAGGATACAAGGTTCCGGAAGTTTTATTTTCGGGAAATCATAAATTAATTGAAGAATGGCAAATTAAAAGTAGTATTGAAAATACTAAGAAAAAAAGACCGGATTTATATGAAAAATATATTGAAAGTATAAGAAAGGAATAGTTATGGAAATCATAAGACAATTAGAAGAAGAACAAAAGAAAGACTCTTTACCAGAAATTCTTGTTGGTGATTATGTAAAAGTAGATTATAGAATTAAAGAAGGTTCAAGAGAAAGAATTCAAATGTTTGAAGGAACAATTATTAAAATTCAAGGAGAAGGTGTTAGAAGTACATTCACAGTAAGAAGACTTGCTTACGGAGTTGGTGTAGAAAGAACATTCTTAATTCATTCACCAAGAGTTGAAAATATAAAAGTAGTAAGACATGGTAAAGCAAGAAGAGCTAGATTATTCTACTTAAGAAATAGAATTGGTAAAGCTGCTAAATTGAAAGAAAAAACAGATTACTAAGATTTAGGTTAGACATTTGTCTGACCTTTTTTTATACAAGGAGGTAATATGCAAATTAACTGGTATCCGGGGCATATGAAAAAATCTCTTGATAAAATAAGAGAATCATTAAAATTGGTTGATATAGTTGCGGAAATTGTCGATTCAAGAATACCGATAAGTTCAAGAAATCCTGTTATTGATGATATAATCAAGGATTTTCCAAGGCTAATTATTTTAAATAAAGTAGATATGTCAAATCCTTTTGAAACTAAAAAGTGGATAAAATATTTTAATGATAGAGGAATAGAAGTTATAGAATATAACTCAACTAAAGATAAAAAAACAAATGAATTATATAAAACTGCAAGAAAATCATTAACAAAATTATTTGAAAAGCGTAAGGAAAAAAATATAAAAGATACAACTATAAGAATGATGGTTGTAGGGATACCCAATGTTGGAAAATCAACATTTATAAATAATATTTCTATGAGAAAAGGAACCAAGGTTGGAAATAGACCGGGGGTAACTCGTACAAATCAATGGATTAAAACAAATAGTGACTTAATGCTTTTGGATACGCCGGGTGTTTTATGGCCAAAATTAGAATTACATGATGGTGGTAAAAATTTGGCATTTACAGGTGCTATTAAGGATGAAATATTAGAAATTGAGGATTTATGTTTTGAATTTATAAAAAAATTACAAGAAATATCTCCAAGGAGTTTACAGAAAAGATATGAAGTGGATCCGTCGCTTCCAGCTTTGGAAATAATGGATAAAATTGCCATAAAGTTTGGAGCAATTCAAAGAGGAAGTGAAATTGACTATTTTAAGGTTTCAAATATAATTTTTGATGACTTTAGAAAAGTTAGAATTGACAGAATTACACTTGAAAGAGTAGAAGATAATTTAGAAATTAAAGATATTAATAAAATGTAATAATAATGACAGTTTCATTTATAAAATATGATGTATAATGAGGGTATATGAAAATTAAACTAAAGAGAGATCAGCTAGATATTTTAATTGAAAAATCAAAAAACTATACAAATATATGTGGTGTTGATGAGGTTGGAAGAGGGCCAATTGCCGGACCAGTTGTTAGTTGTGCTGTAATAATGGGTGAGAATCATATAGAAGGAGTGAAAGACTCTAAAAAACTTACAGATAAGAAAAGGAGATTACTTGCTAAAGACATATTTGAAAATGCTATTGCAGTAGGATATGGAGTAGTAGATAATTATGTTATTGACGAAATAAATATCAGACAAGCAAGTCTTTTAGCTATGAAAAATGCTGTTGAAAATATGAAAGATAAAGATGGAAATCATATTAAAGCAAATCTTATACTTATTGATGCGGAGTTAATTGATTCAGATATTGACCAAATAGGGATTATATCGGGTGATGATTTAGTTTATGAGATATCTTGTGCATCGATATTAGCTAAAATTTATAGAGATGATATGATGATTGAATATTCAAAAAAATATCCTGAATATATGTTTGAAGCACATAAAGGTTATGGCACAAAAAAACATTATGAAGTAATAGATTCTAATGGTATTACGGATATCCATAGGAAATCCTTTATGAAAAAATATTATGAACAAGCTAATGGGAAAACTGGGCGAGGAAATAGCCTGTAGATATTTAATAAAAAATGATTATAAAATACTAGAGAGAAATTATGCTACTAAATTCGCAGAAGTAGATATAATTGCAATTAAAAATATGACGATAGTAATTGTCGAAGTTAAAACTAGAAAAAATAGTGATGTTTTACATGCATCTCAAGCTGTAGATTATAGGAAAATTAAAAAATTAAAAACAATAGCTCTATATTATATAGATCAAAATAATTTATATGATTATAATTTGAGATTTGACATAATTGAATGTTATTGGCAAAGGAAAAAAATTAACCATATTATAAATGCATTTTGAGGTGACTATGAATTCATATAAAGACATAATTTTATTTTTAAATATATTAAATATTAATAATTTGAGAATCAGAAATTTTATAAGTGAGGGGCTTCTTAATACATTTTCAGAGATTAGGTTTGAAAATATTGATAAGCTCTTATTTTTAACTGATAAAGAAAAAAACAATATTAAATTAAATTTTAAAAAATTTAGTCTAGAGGACTATAAATATAAATTGGAAATTTCCGGAATAAAATATGTAACAATTTTAGATGAAAATTATCCCGATAGATTAAGAAATATTTATAATGCTCCGGCAATAATTTATTATAAAGGGAATAGAAATATTAATTTTAATAATTGTTTAGCTGTTGTAGGCACCAGAAAACCTACAGAATATGGTTTATGGGCGACTAAAAAAATAATTACAGAATTGACAGGACATGATATATGTATAGTATCTGGTATGGCAACCGGGATTGATGCATGTGCCCATAATACGGCAATTGAAAATAATATCCCTACAATAGGAATTTTAGCCTCATCCTTGGAAATTAGATATCCTAAATCAAATAATTATTTATATGATAAAATGCAAAATGAATTATTAATTTCAGAATTTCCATTATTTACAAATCCTCAAAAACAAAATTTTATTTTTAGAAATAGAATAATTTCCGGATTGTCATTTGGAACATTAATAGTACAAGCGGCTGAAAAAAGCGGATCGCTTATAACAGCTAAATACGCTATTGAACAAAATAGAGATTTATTTGTTGTTCCCGGAAATATTAACAGTGAATACTCTAAAGGTTGTAATAATCTGATTAAATTTGGAGCGAAAATGGTTCAATCAGGCTTGGATATATTAGAAGACATACCATTTATAAAAGAAATAAATAAAATTAATATAATTAATGATAATTATAACTTTTCAAATAAGCATTTAGAGGTTATAAATGTTTTGAGTGGTAATATTTTGAGTATAAATAATATATCTATTCTAACTAAAATTAATATTGGAGAATTATATAAAATAATTTTTGAATTAGAAAGTAAAAATGTAGTTTTAAATGTAAAAGAAGATTTTTATACATTAAATTAAATATTTGTATTTAAAATTATTTATGGTATTATTACTTTTGTAGTAAAATAATGGGAGGATAATGTGGCTAAAAATTTAATTATTGTAGAATCACCTACAAAGGCTAAAACAATTGGAAAATTTTTAGGAAAAAATTATAAGATAATGGCTTCAGTTGGGCATTTAAGAGATCTTCCAAAAAGTAGGATGGGTGTAGATGTTGAAAACAATTTTGAACCGGAATATATTAATGTAAGAGGAAAAGCTTCAACAATAAATGCAATAAAAGCAGAAGCAAAAAAAGTAGATAATGTTTATCTTGCATCTGATCCTGATAGAGAGGGTGAAGCAATAGCATGGCATTTAGCATTTTTATTGGATTTAGATTTGAAAGAAAAAAATAGAGTTGTATTTCCGGAAATTACAAAAGAAACAGTAAAAGAGGCAATCAAACATCCACGTCCAATTGATTTAAATCTTGTTGATGCACAACAAGCAAGAAGAATACTTGATAGAATTGTAGGTTATAAACTTTCTCCGATTTTATGGAAAAAAGTTAAAAACGGTTTATCAGCAGGAAGAGTTCAATCAGCTGCATTGAAACTTATAATTGATCGTGAAAATGAAATAAGAAAGTTTATTCCAGAAGAATATTGGAGTATAGATTTTGTTGCAACTCATAACAAAATTGATTTCACTGGGGATTTTATTGGAGAATATATAGATAATAAAATTAAAAATATTAAATTAACTAATGAAAATGATGTTGATAATATAATATCTAAAATAGATAAGGACAATTTTAAGATTATTGATAAGGATGTAAAGGAAAAAAGTAGAAAACCATACGAACCTTTTACTACATCAACATTACAACAAGAAGCATCTAAAAGAATATACTTTTCAACTTCAAAAACGATGTCTGTTGCACAACAACTATACGAAGGGATAAATGTTGGTGAAGGATCTGTTGGACTAATATCATATATGAGAACAGATTCTACAAGACTTTCAAATGGGATAATTGATGAAGCAATTTCATATATTAATGAAAATTATGGTAAAGAATATGCTTCAAAAGGAAGGTCATATAATAAGAAGAAAAGTGGTTCACAGGATGCCCATGAAGCTGTAAGAGTTTCATCAATTTATAGGACACCTGAAAAAATAAGAGATTATTTAACTACTGATCAATATAAATTATATAGATTAATATGGGAAAGAACACTTGCATCACAAATGAAAGATAGTAAATATTTATCTACTAGATATGATTTTGAAAGCAATGGTATTTTATTTAGAGCAAATGGTTCGATAGTTACTTTTGATGGATTTTCAAAAGTTTGGACCATTGCTGATAAAAAAGTTGAGCTTCCTAATTTTGAAATTGGAGATGTATTTTCAGCATCTAAAATTAATAAGGAAAAGCATTTTACAAAACCAAAGGCTAGATTTACAGAAGCTTCATTAGTGAAGGAATTAGAAAAAAATGGTATTGGTAGACCTTCGACTTATTCATCAATAATTAAAAGTTTATTGAGTAGATATTATGTTGAATTTGAAGAAAAATCACTAGTACCTACCGAAATAGGATTTACCGTTATTGAATTATTATTACAATATTTCAAGACGATAATAAATGAAGATTTTACAGCTGAGATGGAAAATAGTTTAGATAAAATTGAAGAATCAGATGTTGAATGGAGAAAATTAATTAAAGATTTTTATGATAAATTTGATGAACTGTTGAAAAAAGCTGAAAATTCAAGTAAAGATTTTGAAATTAAAGATAAACCAACTGGAGAAAAATGTCCGGAATGTGGAGAAGACTTACTTTATAAAAAAGGAAGAAATGGAGATTTTATTGGTTGCTCTAATTTTCCTAAATGTACATTCACTAAAAACATTGTAAAAGAATTGGGTATAGTCTGTCCTAAATGTGGTGGAAAAATAATTGAAAAAATCTCAAAAAGAGGAAAAGTTTTTTATGGCTGTGAAAATTATCCTCAATGTGATTGGGCTTCCTGGGATAAACCAACAGGAGAAAAATGTGCAGAATGTGGTGATTTAATGGTTCATAGAAAAAATAGAAAAATGGATGCAATTATTTGCAATAATGAAAATTGTATAACAAATAAATAAAAAATTGTATGAAAAGGTTTTTTGTGTTACAATGTAGTAAAAGGATATAAGGAGGGTTTTATGTCTAGAAAACCTACTATGGAGGATGTTAAAAATCTTGCGGGAGTTTCTATTTCTACAGTATCTAGAGTAATCAATGGTACAAGAAAAGTTTCACCCGATAAAACTGAAGCGGTTAATAAAGCTATAGCAAAACTTGGTTATAAGCCAAATGAATTAGCTAGATCTCTAGTTATGAAAAGATCAAACACTCTTGGTATTATACTTGATGATATCGGGTATAGCTATATGGCACAATACTTAAGAGGTATTGATGAAATAGGTAAAATGTACAAATATGATATACTTTTGTATTCTACATTTGGTAGTTTTGAAATTCAAAAGAAAGCTGTAGACTTCTTATCCTCGAAACAAGTTGAAGGAATTATTGTAATATCTGAAAAAATAAATAATGAAATTTTATATTTAATAAAAGAACATGATATTCCATATATGTTATTAGATACTTTCTATAGTCCTGATGAATTTAAGACTGTAAGTATAGACTTTAAGAAAGCAATGAGTGATATGACAGAATACATGATTGATAATGGTCATGAAAATATTGCATATTTAAGAGAAAAGACAGCATTTCATTCTTCAGAATCAAAAGAAAGTGGATATATTGAATCTACAGAAAAACATAAATTAGATAATTGGGTATTTGGTGTTAATGAAGATACGGTTGAAGCCGGGTATAAGTTTTTAGAAAAAAATTATAATAAGCTTAAGAAAAATGATATTACGGCAATAATTGCTGAAAGTGACAACTTAGCTGTTGGGTTAATGCACTATTGCTATGATAATAATATAAATATTCCAGAAGATTTTTCAATATCAGGATTTGGAAATAGCGATATTTCTGAATTAATTAAACCATCATTAACGACAGTAAGGTTACCTTATTACGATATAGGTGCAATTGCTGTAAGAGTATTGGTTAAAATATTGAGAGATAAAGAAGAATTTAATGAATCAATTAATTTAAATCATGAAATCATGAAGAGAGAAACTATCAAAAAAATTAAATAGAAAACAAATTTAGGAGGAAAATATGGTAGAAAAGAAGATTGTTGTAGTAAATGAAACAGGGTTACACGCAAGACCGGCAGCAGCTTTGGTACAATTTGTAAAAAATATTGAAGGAACAGTTGAACTTGTAAAAGATGGAAAGGTGGCAAATGCTAAGAGTATATTTAGTGTAATGTCATTAGGTATTTCTAAGGATACAGAAATATTAGTTAGAGTAACAGGGGAAAATGAAGAAGAAAATTGTGATAAAGTTGTTGAATTTATTGGTAGTTTAACAGACTAATTGCATAAAAAAGAGATGCCTTGTGTATCTCTTTTATTTTTATGAAAATTGATTGGAGATTATTATGAAATATAAAGGAATTGCGGCATCTGATGGCGTTGCCATGGGAAAAGTATACTTATTTGAAAAAATTAATCTTGAAATAAGCAAACATACCATAGAAAAGGATAAAGTTGAAGAAGAAATTGAAAAAGTTCAAAAGGCTATAAATGATTATGTATATGAACTAGAAAATAGAGAAGTTTCTAGTCAGGCAGCAAAAGAAGTTAGGGATGCACATATTGAGCTTGCATCGGATCCGGCGTTAATTGATACAACTTCTGATAAAATTAGAGGTGAATTGATTAATTCAGAATATGCTTTAGATTCAACCATAAAAGAGATGGTTATGGTATTTGAAATGATGGATGATGCCTATTTAAAAGAAAGGGCTGCGGACTATAGAGATCTTGGAGAAAATGTAATGTATAAATTAAAAGGTGTAAAACCTAATACATTACAAGTTTTAGATGATGATTATATAATTGTTTCTGAAGAATTAACACCTACTGATACGTCTACAATGGACAAAGATCATGTATTAGGGTTGGCAATGGATTTAGGTGGTAAAACAAGCCATTCTTCAATAATTGCTCAAACTTTAGGTATACCTGCAATAGTAGGGATGAAAGATATAACTTCAAAATTAAAAAATGATCAATTTATAATTTTAGATGCTATTGAAGGTACAATAATTGTAGATCCTGATGAAGAAACGGTAAATGCTTATAAGAAGAAATTTGAAATAATTAAAGAAGATAAAGCAATAGCTGAAAAATATAAATTTGCTGAAGCTAAGACAACTGATGGAAAAGAATTAGAAGTAGTATGTAACATTGGTGGATTAGAAGATTTAAAAACCGGTCTAAAACATGGTGCTAGAGGAGTTGGTTTATTTAGAACAGAATTTTTATATATGGAATCAGATGAATTTCCATCAGAAGAAAAACAATTTGAAGTATATAAAGAAGCTGCAGAAAAATTAGAAGGAATGCCTTTAATTATTAGAACATTAGATATTGGTGGAGATAAAGGATTAAGTTATTTTGAATTTCCAAAAGAAGAAAATCCATTTTTAGGATGGAGAGCTCTTAGAGTGCAATTTGATAAAGTGGACATAATGAGAGATCAGTTAAGGGCTATTTTAAGGTCAAGTGCATATGGAAATGTTAAGATTTTATTACCTATGGTTATAAGTGTTGCTGAAATTAAAAAAGTTCAAGAATATATTGAAACATATAAACAAGAATTAAAATTAGAAGGTAAAAAATATGATGAAGATATCCAAGTTGGTATCATGGTAGAAACACCTGCATCTGTATTTATGGCAAGAGATTTGATTAAGTATTGTGACTTCTTTAGTATAGGTACAAATGACTTAACACAATATATTTTAGCGGCAGACAGGGGAAATGAAAAGATTTCACATTTATATGATTATTTTAATCCAGCTGTATTAAGAGCTATAAAACAAGTTATTGATGCTTCACATGAAGAAGGAAAGTGGACTGGTATGTGTGGGTCAATGTCTTCAGATAGTTTAGCTACTTATTTATTATTAGGTATGGGATTAGATGAATTTTCTGTTGTAAGTGCTAAAATTGGTAAATTAAAGAGCATAATTAATAATACTAATTTAGCTGAAGCTGAAAAATTTGTTCAAAAAGTATTATCACTGGATAATATTAATGAAATTAGAGCTTTACTAAAGGATAAAGTTGAAGAATTTTAATTAATATAAAAAGGTATTGTGATTAAACTTTATTAGTTTATAACAATACCTTTATCTATTTTATTTTATATTTTTTTGACAATCTTCACATATACCTGAAAATTCAAAATTATGAGATGTAATTTTAAATCCTGTATTTTTTTCTAATTCCTTTTCAATTTTGTGAATAGGGCAGTCATCAATAATTATAGTTTTTTTACAGTTTGTACAAATTAATTGATGTTTGTGATGACTTGAATTAAGTTGGTAGTAGGAAATATTGTCCATACCGACTGATTTCAATACTAATCCTGCCTCTAAAAAAGTAGATAAATTTCTATATATAGAAGAGATTTTAATCTTTTCATCTTTTAAATTTTCATAAATTTGTTCAGCACTTAATGGCGAATTTTTTTCTAGTAATTCTAATATTGTTAATCTTGTTTTAGTTGACTTTAAGCCATGATTTTTTAAAATATCCATTTGACCACCTCATATTGATTATACTATATATTTGACATTTTTCAATTATGAGTTATAATTTTAATGATAATAATTCTCATTTAATGAGTGAAGGAGTATAATATGAAAAAAGTAATTTTAGGATTAGTTCTAGTATTTTCAATTATTTTAGTAGGTTGTGCTGGGAATAATAAAAATACATTTGGAGAAAAAAAGTTAAAAGTAGTAGCCTCATTTTTTCCTCCATATGATTTAGCTAAAAAAATTGGTGGAGATAAAATAAAATTAAGAAATTTAACTCAAACAGGCGACGCACATTCTTATGAACCAAATATACAGGATATGCAAGATATACATAATTCTGACTTATTGATAATAAATGGTGCAGGTTTTGAAGGATGGGCAGACCAAGTTATAGAAAGTCAAAGTGATTTAAAAGTTTTAAATTTATCAAAAGGTATGGAATTAATTAAAGTTTCAGATGTGGATTCAAAATCGAAAAACGAAAATGATAATAAAGTTGATTATGATCCGCATACTTGGATGAATCCTAGTTATACGATTAAAATGTTGAAAAAAATTAAAGATAAATTTGTAGAATTAGATCCTAAAAATAAAGATTTTTATGAAAATAACTATAAAAAATATAATGAAGAATTTTTTAAATTAATAAAAGAACATGATGAATTATTGGCTAAATATAAAGGAAAATCTTTTGTAGCACCTCACGCTGCGTTTAATTATGTTACCGGAGGGGTATTAAATCAAGTAGCTATTGAAGGAATTAATTCTGTATCTGAACCAAATGCAGCAAGATTAAAAGAAATAGTTGAAGAAATGAAAAAAAATAATATTAGTACTGTATTTTACGAATATAAAAAGAGTGATAAAATTGCAAAAGCTATTGCTAATGAAATCGGTGGAGATGTTAAACCTATATCCACTTTAGAAGTAATAACACAGCAAGATATAGATAATGGAGATGATTATATTAGCTTAATGAAGATGAATTATAAAAATTTAGCAGATTCATTTGAAAAACAAAAAAACTGATTATATAAATGAAGGTAAATATGAATATAATAGAAATAAAAGATTTAAGTTTCAGTTATGAGAAAACTGAAGTTTTAAGCAATATAAATTTTAATATTAAGGAAAATGAATTTATATGTTTAATGGGAAATAATGGTAGTGGTAAATCTACTTTATTGAAAATTTTAATTGGTGAACTAAAAAATTATACAGGGAGTATTAAAATATTCAACAAAGAATTAAATACATTTAATGAATGGAGCAAAATTGGATATGTCCCTCAAGTTGACAGAAATAATATAACAAATTTTCCAATCTCTGTTAGAGAGATGATTTTATTAAATTTTTATTATGATTTTAATTTATTCAATTTACCAAAGAAAAGACATTTGAAATTAGTTGAGGAAGTATTACATTCATTTAAAATTGAACATTTGGCTGATAAAAATTTTAATGAATTAAGTGGTGGTCAAAAGCAAAGAGTAATGATTGCAAAAGCAATGGTACACAGTCCGGAATTATTAATTTTTGACGAACCTACTGTAGGGGTAGATGCGGAAAGTAAGAAAGTATTTTATGAATTAATAGATCATTTGCATAAATTTCATAATATTACAATAATATTAGTAACACATGAGTTAGATTTTTCAGATAAATTAATTGATAGAAAACTTATATTAAAAGAGAAAGAGATTAAAGAATATGTTTAATTATGTATTTATGCAAAGAGCATTTATAGTTGGTTTTTTTATATCTATAATAATCCCCCTTATTGGGACGGTAGTTGTAAACAGAAAAACATCAACAATTGGTGATGCATTATCACATACTACTCTTAGTGGATTATTTTTAGGTATATTACTAGGTTTTAACCCTATAATAGGCGGGATAGTGATAAGCGTATTAGCTGCATTTTCAATAGAAGCACTTAGAAATAAATTTCCAAAAAATGGAGATATGGCTACAGCTATTATTATGAGTTGTGGTATTGGATTGGCATCTATATTGTCAGACTTTATAGTTGCAGCACAAAATTTTGAGTCATTTTTATTTGGCTCAATAATAGCAATAACAATTTCTGACATTTTAATTATATTTTCAGTTTCGATTATTGTAATTGCTGTATTTATTTATACCTATTATGGTTTGATGTTTATTTCTGTTGACCCGACGAGTGCTAGATTATCCGGAGTTAAAGTTAAACAAAATAATTATTTATTTACTTTGTTATTAGCGGTTACAATAGCTCTTTCTGCAAGAATAGCCGGGATTTTAATTATTTCATCACTAATGGTTTTACCTGTTGCAACAGCGATGTTAATTGCTAAAAATTACAAGCAAACGGTAGTAATTTCAATTTTATTAGGCATGGTTTATTTTTTCTTAGGATTGACAGGAGCTTTTTATTTAAAACTTAAACCGGGTGGTTCAATAATTATGACATCAGTTATAGGATTGATACTTGTAATTATTTATAAATACATTTTAACTAAAAATGAATAGTATTTTAAGGAGTATTTACAAAATTATTTTTGTAAGTGCTCCTTATTTAATTTTATATATAAATAAAGGAAGTGCGATTAAAAGATAATGAAAATTTTACTAAGGTTTTATTTTTAATATATTTATAATGTTAAAATATTATTTGTATGGAATATATTTTATTGATAAAATATAAGTGGAAAATATATTTTTGGGAGGACACCAATGAAAAAAGAACTACAAATAACGAGAAGATTTGCTGTTATGATGCTTATATTCTCGTTATTGTTGCAGACAGCTATTCCTGTTGTAATTTTTGCTAATGATAACAGCAAAATTTACAGTGTATCTGAATTTAAGTCTCAAGTAAAAGATGGAGAAAAAGTAAAGGTAAGGGGGTATATAGGAGAGCCTTGGAAAGATAGTAATAGATCTTCTAGGATAACTAATTTTGAGCTTAGTGATAAATTAGATGATGGTAAAAAATCCAGTATTCCGGTAGAATATTCAAATTCTTACTATAAAAAATATCCAAACTCTTATGAAAATAATAAAGGAAAACTAGTAATTATTGAAGGAGAAAAAAATAATTATTTTAGTACAAAAGGACTAAAAAATATAAAATCCATTGTTCTTGCTGATTCTCCTGAGGTAAATAATGGTGAAAATAAAGTTGATACATCTGTTGTAAAGCAAACTGAAGAAAATGATACAGCTTCATTAAAAAAGAATGAAGAGGATAAAACACCAAAAACTTCAGAAAGTAAAAAAAGAGTAAAAAGGGAAAAAAGGAAAAAAGAAAAAGTAGAAGAAGATACAAAGGAAAAAACAAAAAAATCTAGAAAACCTATAAAATCTAAAAAATCAGAAAAAAATAAAAAAGAAAAGAAAAATAAAAAAGAGAAAAAAGAGAAAAAAACTCCTGAAAAAAAATCAAAAAAACAAACGCAAAAAACTAAAAGTGAGAAAGAAGTTAGACTTTCTGAGTTGAAATCTGTAAAAATAGCTGATGTATTAAAGGGAGATATTGGTGAAAAATTTACGACCTCCGGTTATGTAATTTCAAGACCAGGTGCATTTGGTCAACATAGTTTTGTGATTAAAGATAAAGATGGAAATTCGATTTTTATTTATACATATATTGATGCAAAAGTTAAACTTGGAGATTATGTTGTTTTAACAGGATATTTAAGTGAAAATAATGGTGTTAAACAGCTTGAAAATATCGAGGAATCAATCGTAAATAATAAGGATAAAGAAAATAAATTTGAAATTAAAGAAATGAAAATTTCAGATTTAAGAGATGAAAATTTATCTGATTTTATAGAGATAAAAGATTCAAAAGTAAAGAGCTCCAGAGATTTGGGGTTTGCATTTTCAATTAATATTGAACAAAATGGAAATTGTGCAACTATATTAATTAATAAGGCATCAAATATTAGTTTAAATAAAATTCAAGATGGTGCAATGATTAATGTAAAAGGAATCTTATCTAAGTTTAATACTACATATCAAATCATGCCTTTTGAAGATGAACACTTGACTATTAATAATGAAAACTTATATAAGTATGTTAAAATAGGGCAAGTTCAAGGAGAAGGTTTAACCTCTCCATATGAAGGTAAAAAAGTAAAGGTTAAAGACGTAGTAGTTACGGCAATCCACAATCAAAATAATTTCTTTGTGCAAGATATTGAAGATGATAAAAATGAAAAAACTTCAGATGCTTTAGTTGTTAATATTGCTAATAAAAATGATGAAAATAAGCAAATAAATGTCGGGGATGTGCTGGAGTTTGAAGGTTATGTAGAAGAAAAAAATGGAGATGGTTTTGATGATAGTAAATATACAGATTTGACCATCACAAAAGTAGTTGCTAAGTCATATAAAGTAACATCTAAAAATCATGCATTGCCTGCTGTAAAATATTTAGAACAAGGAGATATACCTATTGATGTAAAAGATGTAAATGGTAGAAAGTCATATATAAATACAATAAATTTTTGGGAATCAAAAGAATCCATGCTTGTTGGTATAAAGAATGCAAAAATTTTAGGACCAATGGTTAGAGGTCAAATTTTTGTAAGTTTAGATAAAAATTTTAGTAGATATAATAAAATGAATGGTATTACACTAAATGAAAATGGTAATCCTGATATTTTAGGATTATTTGTTCATGCCGATGTTCATACTAAAGATAAAGTTAAGACATATTCATATGATGGAATTAAAGTTAAATCTGGAGATGAAATTAAAGAATATACAGGTCCATTAACATATGCATTTGGAGGATATAAAATATATGTTCCAAAGGAAAAACGATTAGAATTAAAAAATAATATAAATAAGAATGAATTACAACAAGAAGTAACAGAACTACAAGGTGATAATGATTTATTAACTATTGCATCATATAATATTGAAAATTTTGCACCAAAAAGTAAAGATACATCTATTGAAAAGGTTGAAAAAATTGCAAAATCAATAAAAGAAAATCTTAAAAATCCGGATATTATATCATTAGTTGAAATGCAAGATGATAGTGGTAAAAAAGACGATTCTGTTGTAAGTGCAGAAGGTAATGCTAAAGAATTAATTGATGAAATTAATAAAATTAGTAATATAAAATATGTATATAAGGATTTACCACCATTAAATAATAAAGATGGTGGGGCACCCGGCTCAAATATTAGGGTTGCATTCTTATATAATCCTGAAAGAGTAAAATTCAAATCTAGTGAAAGAATTGGTGAAGATAAATTTGAATTTGAAGAAGTAAGAAAATCATTAGCGGCAACATTTGAATTTAAGGATAAAGAAGTTTTAATTATTGCAAATCATTTGAATTCAAAGAGAGGGGATGAACCACAATTTGGTAAAAATCAACCACCGGTAAATAGTTCTGAAATTAAAAGAGAAAAATTAGCTCAAATAATTCATAAATATGTTGTAGATAAAAAACAAGGAAATCCAAAATTAAATGTTGTTTTAACGGGCGACTTTAATGACTTTGAATTTTCTAAAACATTGAAAACTTTAGAGGGAAAAGTATTAACAAATTTAGTAACTAAACATGATGAAAAAGACAGATTTTCATATTTTCATAATGGGAATAGTCAAACATTGGATCATATACTAGTTTCAAATAAATTGGTAAAAGATGCTAAGTTTGATATGGTTCATATAAATTCAATGTTTATGGAAGAAGATGGAAGAGCTTCAGATCATGATCCGGTAATTGTACAATTAAAATTGAATGATATTGAGGAAAAAGTAGAAAATTATGAAATTCCAAAAGATGATACAAAAGTTACACCTATTAAAGATTTATTTAATTCAAAATTAGGAAAAACATATAAAATACAAGGAATTGTAACATCTAAATCAGGTATCTCTGGAAAACATAGTTTCTATATTCAAGATGAAACTGGGTATGGAATATTTGTAAATAATGAATACAGAATTAATTTACAACAGGGAGATAAAGTTGAATTAAAGGGAAAACTTGATAATTACTTCGGCTTATGGCAATTGAAAGATATTGAAATCTTAAATAAAGAAAAATCAACAGTTATAAATCCTAAAGATATTAAAATAAATGAAATATCAGAGCAAAATCCATATACTTTGGTTAAGTTTGATAATGTTACAGTTGATTACATGGAACAATCAAATGGATATGGTTCAACGAGATTTATGATTTTTGATAAAGATGGAAATCCTATGAATGTAAATTATGATAATAGAGCTGGGGAAAAATATTCTAAACTAAAAGAAAGATTGAAAAATGGATATAAAATTAATTTAACTGGTATTTTGTCATATAAAAACGGAATTCCTGAAATATTAGTTGTTTCGCCTGAGGGGATTGAGATAAAAAGTATGGCAAATATTAAAATCCAATATTTCAAAGTTGGACAAATTCAAGGCACTGCTCATAAATCATTATTAGAACAAAGAAATGTAAAAGTTAAGGATGTTGTAGTAACAGCACTTGATGGTAAGGATGCATTTTATATTCAAGACATAAATCCTGATAAAGATGAAAAGACATCGGATGGTATTCATGTATTTAAGACAAATCACAATGTTAAAGTCGGAGATGTTGTAGAAATTGATGGGAAAGTAAGAGAAACATTTGGTGATGGATATAGTTCAAAATATAAGAGTGATTTATCTATTACAGAAATATCTGCTAAAACAATAATAAATACAGGCAAAACTGAAAAAATTAAAGTCCATAAGATTTTCAAAAACAGTATTCCTTCAAAATACATTGATAATGATAGATTTATTAAATTTGACCCTCAAGAGGATGCAATTGACTTTTGGGAATCAATTGAGGGAATGATTGTTGAGTTGAATGGTGCTAAGGTAATCGGTCCGCAAATATCTAAACAAGTATATGTATTGCCTTTAGATTCTGAACAAAAACTGAACAAATTAGGAGGAGTTAACTTAGATAAAAATAATAATCCTAATATAATAGGTTTGGCTGTAAATGATGATATAAAGGTAAAAGCAGGTGATCAAATCACAAATTCAATTAAAGGACCAGTTACTTATGGATTCGGTAATTATAAAATTTTTATTTCTGGTAAATTGGAAATAAAAGAATTTGATAAAAAAGATGATAAAACAAATATTGTTAAAGATAAAGATAAATTAACTGTAGCAACATACAATGTTGAAAACTTTACAGCTTTAGATAAAGGAAAGGGAAGTACTTCTGAAGAGAAAGTTCAAAAAATTGCAAATTCCATTGTTAATGATTTAAATGCACCGGATATCATAACTTTATTAGAAGTACAAGATGATGATGGTCCAACAGATAGCGGAAATGTTTCGGCAACTGAGAGTGGTAAGAGACTTACACAGGCAATTGCAAATCTTCCTAACGGTGTAAAATATACATATGTAGATATAGCACCTGAAAATAATAAGGATGGTGGACAACTAGGGGGCAATATACGTATTGGTTTAATCTATAATCCTGATAGAGTAGAGTTTAAAAATGTAGAAGCTATTGGAAAGGGAAATCCATTATTTAATGGTGTAAGAAAATCATTAGTATCAAACTTTGAATTTAACGGTGAAAAAGTAATGGTTGTTGCAAATCATTTAAATTCTAAAATAGGCGATGATGGGCTATTTGGTGCAAAGCAACCACCAATATTTAAAACAGAAGTAAAAAGAGTTAAATTAGCAAAAGTTATAAATGAATATATTGCTAAAAAGTTAAATGAAAATCCTAAATTAAATGTTGTAGTAACTGGTGACTTTAACGATTATGAAAATACAAGCACATTAAAAACTATAGCCGGAAATGAGTTAATCAATTTAGTTGATAGACATGCAGAAGATGACAGATTTTCATTCTTCTTTAGGGGAATCAGCCAAACACTAGATCATATTTTAGTTTCTAAAAATATTGCTGACAAATCAGTGTTTGATATGATTCACATAAATTCTTTATATATGGAATCACATGGAAGAGCATCTGATCATGATCCTGTAATGGTTCAAATTTCATTTATGAAGAAAGTTATCGAAGAAACGGATAAGAAAATACCTGATGATTCAAGTTTAAGCGACAAAATAGATAAGTCATATAAAGAAAATGAAACTCCAAAAGTTGATGAGTCAGATAAGAATAATATTTCATTGGATAAAAATAAAGAGTCTGTGAAGACTGAAATTCCTTCTGTAAAAACTGAAAATTCTAATAAGAATGATTTAGATGAAAAAGTAAATTTTGAAGATTTAGAAAAAGTAAAATTAGATAAAAATAATGAAAAAGATTTAGATAATTCAATAAAAGATAATATTAAAAATAATGAAAAATCTAATGAAGATTTTAATAATTTTGCTAATTTGAATAAAATTTCAGAAAACACTAATGACAAGAAAAATAATACACAAAAAGAAAAGGTTGTAAGAAGCACTATAGAGGAAAAAAATACTTTAATTTCAATTGATAATAATAAAATAGAAAGTATAAAAGTTTCTGAAAAAACTGATAAAACAGAAAGTGTAAAAGTTCCAGAAAAAACTGACAAAAAAGAAGAAAAATTAGTAATTTCTGATAAAAAAGTCGAAGAAAAAAATTATTCGAAAGAGATGTTAGAAGATTCACAAGAAGATAAATCAAGAATTTTGGATTACGTTATTATTTCATTAGTGATTACTGTGGTTGCCTTTTCAACAGTTGTATTTGCAAAAAAAAGCTAAATGAAAATTAATATATTTTAATCAAATAAAAAGTGATGATGTTAAATAGATTTTAATCTATTCGATATCATCACTATTTTATTAAATATCAAAATTCCGTATTATATTCTAAATCAATTCTAATGGTTTTGAAATCTGTATAATATACCATGCCGGGTTTAGATCCTTTTGCTTTATTTACATTTTTTTTAAGTGTATAATCCACATCAATATACCTATCATTATTATTTTTAGAATATTTTGCAGCAAGAAATGCAGCTTGAATAATATCATCTTCTGTAATTTTTTGATTATTTTTAAGAATAACATGTGCTCCCGGTAAATCCTTTATATGGAAAAAATAATCATCAGGATTAGCTTCTCTCAGTGTTAGATATTCATTTTGTTTATTATTTTTACCAACATAAATTATATTGTTATTTTTAGTTATAAATTTATATGGATTTGAAGATTTGTTAGATTTATCATTATGTTTTGATTTTTGTTTTTTTATATATCCTTCTTGATACATTTCCTCTTTAATTTCATTTATTTCTTCTATTGTATCAGCATTTTTTAATTGATTATTTATATTTACTAAATATTGAATATCATTAATTAAATTGGGAATAGACTCACTTAATAAATTAAAACTTTTGTGAAGTTTTTTTGAAGTTTTATATTTTAATTCTATATTTTCCCATGGTGATTTTGTTGGATTTAACTTTATTTCTGATTTTGTATTATCGTAGTAATTTTCGACAATTACTGATGTTTGTCCTTTTGTTATATTAAAAGCGACACCTGACAATAGTTCGCCTTCAATTCTGTATTTTTCATATTCTTTTGATTTTTCATAGTCAAATCTTAAATTAGTAAGCTTATTTTCCAGTTTATTAATTATTTGAATAATTGATTTTGATAAATTGCTCTTTGCTTGATTTAATGAATTGTCATTAACATTTTCTTTGTAATAAATATCTAAAGCCTCACTTATACTCTTATAATTTTTAGAATTTGTACCTTTATAGGTTAAATTCATACAATAAAAATCATTTACTTTATCCTTATTGTAAAAAATATGAGGCTCAAAGTTATTTGAAAGTATTTTATTTTTGAATTCTATAAAATTATCATTTAATATCGTAATTTCTTCGTTACTTAATGAGCTCAAAGTACGTTTAGAATCTAAATTTGATTTATAAGCAATTTCTTCTGCAATTTGAGGACCAAATCCTGTATATGTCATATAGAATATTTTTTTGATAGAAAAATTTTCAGGTATATTTATATCTGATAAATTTTTATCATTAGTTGTGATATCTATTTTATCATCTTTAAGATTAATAAATTTTGTACCCGGATAAACCGCCCTAATACTACTCATTTCATGGGAAATTCTTTTAATAGATTCTATTACTTTATTTTCTTCATTTGTAAGTACAATGTTAGAATGTTTACCCATTATGTCTATGATTAATTTCTTTGTTGCATTAAATCCAAGTTCATCTTTACTTAAAAATGTAAATTCAACACTTCTATCAAGTCCAATTTGCTCGATTTTTTCTATTATAGAATTTTGAATGTGTTTTCTTAATATCATACTAAATTGTGGTGCTTTAGTTGGATTTTTATATTCCTGATTTGTTAAATGTATCCTAGCATTTTGAGGATTTGAAGAAATTAATAGCTTATAATTATTTTTATTATTATATATATTAATTAAGATTAAATGATCATTTATTTGGTATATTTTTTGAACTCTTCCACCTGTTAATTTTTCATTAAATTCTTTTGTTAATGCTCTAATTGTAATTCCATCTGTTGCCATATTTACTCCTTAGAAAAATTATATCATAAATATTAAAAAAACGTAACAATGCTTTGACTTTTAAAATAAAGAATTATATCATTAATACTATGGAAAGGAAGGTGCAATATGATTAAATCTATGACTGGATTTGGTAAAAGTCATTTTCAAGATGAAAATGTTAATTTTAATATTGAAATAAAAACTATAAATAGTAGATATTTAGATATAAACATTAAAATGCCAAATAAGTTAAATTTTTTTGAGGATAAAATTAAAAATATTGTAAAAAGTTATATAAACAGAGGTAGAGTAGATGTTTATATAAAATCTGATTCAAGAAATATTGGAAAGAGCAATATTGTTGTTGATTTGGATAGTGCAAAGAAAATGTATGATAGTTTAAGGCTAATTTCAAATCATCTGTCATTATCTGATAAAAACTCAGAACCTAATTTGTCTGAAATTCTTAAAAATGAAGACATTCTTACATATGAATCTCAAGATTTAGATGAAGAATACTTATATAATATAGTTAAAAATACAATGGAAATTGCTTTATCAGATGTTGTAAAAATGAGAGTTTTTGAGGGGGAAAATTTATATAAAGATTTAAATTCAAATATTGGAAAATTAAATGCTTATGTTGATGAAGTAAATAATAATATTTCAGGAATTAAGGAAGAATTAAGAGAGAAAATATATAAAAATATATCTGAAATACTTGAAAAAAATATAATTGATGAAGATAGACTTGCTAATGAAATTGTATATTATGCTGATAAAGTTGATATAAATGAAGAAATTACAAGATTATATTCACATATATTACATTTTAAGAGAGTATTAGAATCATCAGAATCTATCGGGAAAAAATTAGATTTTATTACTCAAGAATTGCTTAGAGAAACTAATACCATTGCATCAAAATCTTCTAAAATTGAAATTATTAATTTAGTAATAGAAATGAAAACTATTATTGAAAAGATAAAGGAACAAGTACAAAATATTGAATAGTTAAGGGGGAATTATGGACGGATTTTTACTTGTGTTATCTGGACCATCAGGTGTCGGAAAAGGCACAATAGTCAAAGAAATAATGAAACAAAGAGACGATATTGTTACAAGTATTTCTGTAACTACAAGATATAAACGTGAAACAGAAGAAGAGGGAAGAGAGTATTTTTTTAAGACTGTTGAAGAGTTTAATGAATTAGTAAACAATAATGCCTTATTAGAACATGCAGTTGTACATGGTAATAAATACGGTACACCAAAGCATTTTGTTGAAGAAAAAATTAAAGAGGGTAAAATAGTAATACTTGAAATTGATTTTCAAGGTGCAATACAAGTTATGAATAACTTTGATAATGCTGTCTATGTATTTGTGCTTCCTCCAAGAAAAAAAGATATTGAAGATAGATTAAGACATAGAGGAACAGAATCTGAAGAAAAAATCAAAACAAGATTAGAAACTGCAGAAAAAGAATTAGAACAATTAAAGCTATATGATTATTATTTGGTTAATGATTATATTGATTTAGCAACAAAAAGATTAAGTGATATTATGAACGAAGAAAAAGCAAAAAGGAGACAATAACATGATAAATCCATCATTTAGAGAGTTAGAAAAAGTAAGTAAATCAAGATATGACATCGCTATGATGACAGCCAAAAGGGCTAAAGAATTGATAGCAGGTGATAAACCAAAAGTTAAAACTAAAGCAGCTAAACCTGTAACAGTTGCATTAACAGAGATAATGGAAGGGAAAATCGAAAGTGAGGATTAAATATGCTTAAGGGCAAGAAAATTCTTATAGGGGTAAGTAGTGGTATTGCCATTTACAAAGTATTAAGTTTAATTAGTTCAATTAGAAAAAAAGGTGCAGAAGTTGAAGTTATAATGACTGAATCAGCAACAAAGTTTATAAATCCAATAACATTTGAAACTATATCAAATAATAAAGTGTATACAGATATGTTTATTCATCCTGATAAAGTTTTACATGTTGATATAACAAATGATGTTGATTTATTTTTAGTTGCACCTGCTACAGCAAATACAGTCGCTAAAGTTTATGCCGGTATTGCGGATAATTTGTTGACAACAGCTATTTTAGCATCTAAAGCACCGGTGGCGTTTGCTATAAGTACAAATACAAATATGTTGTTAAATCCGATTACTCAAAGAAATATTGATGGATTAATGGATTTAGGATATGATTTTATAGATTCAAATGAAGGGAAATTAGCATGCAATACTATTGGAAAGGGAAGAATGGCTGAACCCGAAGAAATTTTAGATTTTATAGAATATAAATTAACTAAAAAGGATTTGTTAGGAAAAAAAATAATAATTGCTTCCGGACCGACAATTTCAAAAATGGATCCGGTAAGATTTATTACAAATTATTCAAGTGGGAAAACAGGATATCAATTAGCTAAAAATGCTAGAAATAGAGGAGCTAAAGTTGTTTATATAACAGGTAGAGTAAGTACACCAAAATTAGATTTTGTAAAGAGTATAAAAGTTGAAACGAATTTAGAACTTAAAAATGCTATTGATAGTGAGTTTAATGATTCAAATGCTTTGATCATGGCAGCAGCACCTGTTGATTATGAATTTGAAATTACAAGTGATCAAAAGATTAAGAAATCTACAGATATAGTAAATTATACTTTAAAAAAATCTGTTGATATTTTAAGTTATTTTGGAAATAAAAAAGAAAATCAGAAAATTATAGGCTTTGCCGCTGAAACAGAAAATGTTGTAGAAAACGCTAAAAATAAATTAATAAAGAAAAATGCTGATTATATTATTGCTAATGATGTATCAAAAAATGATACAGGTTTTGATGTTGACACTAATATTGTTACAATAATAGAAAAAGAATCAAAAAAAGAGTATCCTTTATTAGCTAAAAGTGAAATTGCTAATTTAATTTTAGATTTGTTGGTGAAATAATGTTATATAATTTAATATTAAAATCAAAAACATCATTTTTAGATAGGATGTTTACTTATTCATCAAATGAGGAAATTCTTGCGGGAACAAGAGTAATTGTACCATTTGGTAAAGGAGATACTAAAACTATCGGGATTGTTATTGAAAAAAATATTGAAGATAGTTTTGCATTTGAAGCAAAAGAAATAATTGAAATTTTAGATAATAAACCAATTGTAAGTGATGAATTATTAAAAGTTGCTTTTTATATGGTGAAAAATAATATTTCTGATTATTCATCTGCGATTAATGCAATATTGCCCCCGGGTAGCATTGATAAAGTAGAAGAATTTTATATAAATAATAAAATTAATAGTGATGATGAATTATTAACATTTTTAGAGAGTGAAAAAACTTTTAAGCAGATTTTAAATAAATTTAATGGAAAATATACTAAGTCATTTTTAAATAGCATGGTGTCAAAAAATCAAATTGAATCTTTTTTTGATTTAAAAAGTAAGGCAAGTATCAAATATGAAGAAATTGTTACCTTAAACAGCACTATTGAATTTAATGTAAAAGGTAAAAAACAAATCGAAATTATTAATTTTTTAATTGAAAATGGAGATACCGAAAAAAAAGAGTTATTGAATAAGACAAATTCTACACTTGCAACCATTAAAACTTTAATTTCTAAAAAAATTATAAAAGTTGAAAAGAATAAATCATATAGAAAAGTATTAAATAATGTTAATAAATATAAAAAACATCAATTAAATACTGAACAACAGGATGTGTATAATACTGTTATTTCGAGTGAAAAAAATTATTTTCTATTAAATGGTGTTACAGGTTCAGGTAAAACTGAGGTTTATTTACAATTAGTTGAAAAATATATTAAGGAGTCAAAAGAAGCTATTATTTTAGTACCTGAAATTTCATTAACTCCACAAACTATTGATAGATTTCAAGGTAGATTCGGTGAAAATATAGCGGTTTTACATTCTAAACTTAATATAAGTGAAAGAGCAGATCAATGGAAACTTATTAAAAATAAAAATGTAAAAATTGTAGTTGGAGCAAGGTCTGCCATTTTTGCTCCATTCGAAAATTTGGGTATTATAATAATTGATGAAGAACATGAGTCTTCATACAAATCAGAAAAAAATCCAAAATACTCTGCAATTGAAATAGCTAAATTAAGATCAAAATTAAATAATGCAAAATTAATTTTAGGTACTGCCACACCTTCAATTAAAACTATGTATGATGTAAAAAAAGAAAAAATTGAAATTTTAACTTTGAAAAATCGTGCAACTGGCGGAAATATGCCGGATATAAAAGTAGTTGATATGAGAGAAGAATTAAAATCAAATAACTTTACGATGATTTCATATCTATTACAAGAAAATATAAAAAATGCTCTTCAAAATAAAGAACAAGTTATCCTGTTTTTAAATAAAAGAGGACATACATCATTTGTGTTTTGTAGAACTTGTGGTTATGTGTATAAATGTGAAGCGTGTGACGTGGCTATGACATACCACAAAAGCAAAGATAGATTAATTTGTCATTATTGTGGAAGAACCGCAAAAAAGGATAAAATATGTAAAAATTGTGGCAGTAAATGGATAAAGGAATATGGTGGTGGGACTGAAATGCTGGAAGAACAAACAAAAGAAATTTTTCCAACTGCCAAAGTATACAGGATGGATGCTGATACTACAAGTACGAAAGATGATTATCAAAAAGTATACGAAATGATGAAAAATAAAGAAATTGATATACTTATTGGTACTCAAATGCTTGCAAAAGGATTAGATTTTCCAAATGTGTCAGTTGTTGGTATTGTTTCAGCAGATATAAGCTTAAATGTCCCAGATTTTAGATCCGGAGAGAAAACATTTAATCTTATTACTCAGGTTTCGGGAAGAGCAGGAAGAGGTAATGTTGAAGGCAAAGTTATAATTCAAACATACAATCCTGAAAATTATGCAATTAATAGTGCTTCAAATAACGATTATGATACTTTTTATAATAATGAAATTAACGAAAGATTAAAATTTAATTATCCACCTATTATTAATATTTTAAGGATTGGTTTTTCATGTAAAGATAGAAGCTATGCAATTGGATTTGGACAAAATACAATGCTTAAAATTAATAAATTTATTCGTGAAAATAATATAAATTTAATAGAAATGACGGGACCTAATCCTGCAATAATTGAAAAAATTAACAATAGATATAGATTTTATATAATACTAAAATCATCAAATAAAGATGAATTATTAAATATTGCAAAAATGATAAGAAATCAAAAGATAGATAGTAAAATATACCTAAATTATAATTTAGAGGAGGAATAATGGGAATTAGAACGGTTAGAGTTGTAGATGATCCAATTTTAGAAAAAAAAGCAAGAGAAATAAAAGTGATTGATGATAAAATACTTAATTTATTGGATGACATGGTTGAAACTATGCATCAAGAAGATGGTATAGGCTTGGCAGCACCACAAGTAGGAATGTTAAGAAGATGTTTTGTCATGGATATAGGGGATGGTAACATTTATAAAGTTATAAATCCGGAAATTTTAGAAGCGCATGGGAGTTCAATTGATATTGAAGGGTGTTTATCTATTCCAAATTTCAGAGGAACAATTGAAAGACCGGAAAAAATTAAAGCTAAATATTTAAATGAAAAAGGTGAAGAAGTTATTTTAGAAGCAGATGGATTATTGGCAAGATGTTTCCAACATGAAAGGGATCATTTAGATGGAATTATTATCAGCAAACATTTCATTGATAGAGTAACAGATGATAATTTCGAAGAAATTAGAGAAAAAATTGATTCAAAAAGATATAAAAAATAACTAAGGAGAAATTTATTGAAAAAAATAATTTTTATGGGTACGCCGGAGTTTTCAGTTAATCCACTTATTTCATTATATAATTCTAGCGAAATAAGTATAGAATTGGTAATTACTGGGGAAGATAAAAAAAGGTCAAGAAATAAGGTAGAATCGACTCCGGTTAAAAAGAAGGCAGAGCAGCTTGGATTAAGAGTTTATACTCCAAACAATGTAAATTCACAAGAATCTCTTTCAATAATTGATGAGATTAATCCTGATTTTATAGTTGTTATTGCATATGGACAATTAATAAAAAAACATTTGCTTGAAAGGTACAAAGATAGAATTATAAATATTCATTCTTCGTTATTACCTAAATATAGAGGTGCAGCACCAATGCAGTGGGCTATATTGAATAGAGAAAAACAAACCGGAGTATGTTCTATGTTAATTGAGAAAACTATGGATACGGGGGACATATTAGACTTTATTACCGTTGATTTGGATGAAAATACAGATATTACAAAATTACATGATAATTTATCATTAAAATCTGGGGATTTAATTGTCGATACAATTATAAATTATGATGATAAATTTTCACATAGAATACAACAAGATAATCAACTTGCAAGTTATTCTCAAAAAATTACAAAAGAGATGGGACATATTTCTTTTTTAGAAGATGCTGAAGATATAAAAGCTAAAATTATGGCTTTTTCTGTATGGCC
The DNA here is from genome assembly GCF_046035495.1 of Helcococcus sp. KG196. Classification (NCBI taxonomy): domain Bacteria; kingdom Bacillati; phylum Bacillota; class Tissierellia; order Tissierellales; family Peptoniphilaceae; genus Helcococcus; species Helcococcus sp. KG196. The sequence continues at coordinate 33,984 of NZ_JBFNFI010000007.1, read as the reverse complement.
ATCTGCTTATGTAATATATAAAAATGAAAAAATAAAAATACACAAAATACACATAATTGATAAATATACTGATAGTGAAGAAGGAAAAATTATTGATGTTTCCAACTCTGGTATATTTGTAAATTGCAAAAATAAATGTATAGTGATTGATGAAATACAATTTCCGGGGAAAAAGAGAATGGATATTAAGTCATTTCTTTTAGGAAACTCTATTGAAAAAGGAGAAATCCTTAAATAGGGAGGTATTATGATTTTAGTAGGATATGGATATGGTAGAGGGTTAGGTATTAATCCAATCATAACTATTTTATTATTTGTTATGATTGGGGTATCAATATGGGCTTCATTTAAGGTAAGTTCTAATTTTGAAAAATTCTCAAAAGTTGCTTCTAAGTCTGGAATGACAGGTCGAGAAGTTGCAAGGATGATATTAAATAGAAACGGATTATCAGATGTTGATATTCAACAAATTTCCGGTTCTTTAACAGATCATTATGATCCTAGAGATAAAGTTATTAGACTTTCAGAATCTGTTTATGATAGTACTTCAATAGCAGCAATTTCAGTTGCAGCTCATGAAGTAGGTCATGCAATTCAGGATAAAGATGGATATTTAATGTTAAACTTTAGGTCTTTACTTGCACCGGTTGTTGGATTTACTTCAAGATTTGTGTTCGTGTTGATTTTTATGGGCTTTTTATTAGAATTTACAAATCTGATTAACTTAGGAATAGCATTATATTCATTATCAGTATTATTTCATATTGTTACATTGCCTGTTGAATTAAATGCAAGTAAAAGAGCATTAGATAATTTAACATACAATGGTATAATAACAGTTGAAGAAAAAAGTAGTTCTAAAAAAGTTTTAGGTGCTGCAGCAATGACTTATGTAGCATCAATGTTAGTATCAATACTACAATTACTAAGATTTATTTCAATGAGAAGAGATTAATTAGGTGGCAAATTATGTATTTATATATAGTTTGCCATTTTTTATTAGATAGGAGAATTATTATTAAAGCAAGAGAAATGGCTATAATTACAATAAGAGATATTTTAGATAAAAATTTATTTTCTAATGAAATTATTGCCTTAAATATAAAAAAATTAAATAAAATTGATCATAATTTTTATAGACAATTAGTTTATGGAGTTATTGAAAATTTATATTATTTAGATTATATTATCGGGAAAATATCAAGTGTTAAATTAAAAAAAATTGATAAAAATATTTTAAATATTTTAAGGCTAGGTATTTATGAGTTGAGATTTTTAAATAATGAAAACTATGCATCAATAAATGAAGCAGTAAAGTTATCAAAAAAATTTAATTATAAATCAAAGAATTTTGTAAATGCTATTCTTAGAAATTTTGATAGAGATATTGAAAATTTAAGTATTGTTAATATTAAAGATATAGATGAAAGATATTCTATACAATATTCGATAAATATTGAGTTAATTAGATACATAAAAAAGTATTATGATAATTATTTAGAAATAATTGAAAGTTTTAATAAAGTACCAAGTTTTTCTCTTAGAGTTAATACAATGTTGACAAGTAAAGAAGATTTAAGAGAAATATTAAAGTTAAAAGGATATATAGTTGACGAGTCTAAAATTTCAAAAGATTCTTTAATTGTAGAAAATCCTTCTAATATGACGGATTTAGAAGAATTTAAGAATGGTTTATTTACAATTCAAGACCAAGCAAGTATTTTAGTTTCAGAGATATTAAATCCAAGTGAAAATTCAAATGTATTGGACTTATGTGCGGCTCCAGGTTCAAAATCAACACATTTACTTCAAATAATGAATGATAAGGGGTTGATTTATTCAAATGATATATCGAAAAATAAATTAAATAAAATAAAAGAAAATTTTGATAGGTTGAAATTTAAAAATTATAAAATAATTAATTTTGATGCAACACAAGTAATAGAAAATTTTGAAGAAAAGTTTGATTATATTTTAGTTGATGCTCCTTGTTCAGGAATTGGTGTAATAAAGCGTAAACCAGAGATAAAGTTAAAAAAAACTATGGATGAAATAAATTCATTATCATTAATTCAAAGTAGTATTTTAAGTAATGCGTATAAGTATCTCAAAAAAGGTGGATTTATTGTATATAGTACATGTACAATAGGAAATGTAGAGAATTTAGATATTATTGATAAATTCTTAAATGAAAATAATGACATGAAAATCGTTGAAATTAATGGAAAAAATTATATACAACTTTTACCTGATACTGATAATGATGGCTTTTTTATTTGTAAAATAGCGAAAAGATGAGCTTTATGTTATAATGTAATATAGTATAGTATAATATTTGTTAAGTAGGTTATTATGGAATTTTATTCTACAACAGATGTAGGGAAAAAAAGAAAAAATAATGAGGATGCCTTTATTAATTACAATAGTGATGATTTTGATTTATTTATTGTTGCAGATGGCATGGGTGGATATTCAGCTGGAGAAATTGCATCTAATATGGCTGTAAACATTATTAAAGACTACATTGTTAAAAATTTTGATAAAGAAAATATATTTGATTTGATTGCAGAATCTGTAAGAGATGCTAATGATGCTATTTTGCAAAAATCATTAAAAAATGAAGAATGTAGAGGTATGGGAACAACTATTGTTATAGCAATAATAGTTGATGATTGTCTTTACTTTTCTAATGTTGGAGATAGCAGAATTTATCTTTACTCTGAAGACAATTTTAGACAGATTAGTAAAGACCATTCTTATGTCCAGGAGTTACTTGATATAGGAGCTATTACAGAAGAAGATGCTAAATTTTATCCTAAAAATTTAGTAACTAGTGCAGTTGGTATTGAAAATACATATAAGATTAATATAAATAAAATTCCTTTAAGTCCAAATGACAATATATTGTTATGTACGGATGGATTAACTGATTTAATCGATGATATTGATATTGAAGATGTACTACAAAACAAATATGAAGCAAAAGAATCCTGTGAAATTTTACAATATATGGCAAATTCTACAGGAGGATATGATAATATAACAATTACGATAATTAAGTATTAAATTTCAAATATTCCTTGGAGGATAAGATGAAAGGTAAAGTATTAAACGGTAGATACGAGATTAAAGATATTATTGGAATGGGGGGCATGGCTATAGTATATGATGGATATGATACTATTCTTCATAGAGAAGTTGCAATAAAAATCTTAAAGGATAATCTTGTAGAAAATCAGGAATTTTTTAATAGATTAAAAGAAGAAGCATCGGCTTCTGCTTCAATTTCAGATGATAATATAGTTTCTATATATGATATTTCAACAACAATTATTAACGAAAAAAATGTTGATTACATTGTTATGGAAAAAATTAAAGGTAACACTTTAAAAGAAATTATTCAAGAAAAAGCTCCTCTTAGTAATGAAATGCTTTTAGACTATTCAATGCAAATTGCTAAAGCATTACAATCTGCACATATTCATGGTTTAGTTCATAGAGACATTAAACCGGCAAATATCTTAGTAAATCAAAATAATAAGATAAAAGTTACTGATTTTGGGATAGCAAGAGTTGCATCGGATGTTACGATAACTTATACATCATCAATTTTAGGTACGGTGCATTATATTTCGCCGGAACAAGCAAAAGGACAACCGATAGATTCAAGATCTGATTTATACTCTTTAGGCGTTTTAATGTATGAAATGGCAACGGGAAAAGTTCCATTTGATGGGGAAAGTCCTGTGGGTATTGCCGTAAAACATATACAAGAAACACCTCAGCCAATATCTGAATTAGCACCGGATATAGATAAAAATATTGAAAAAGTTATATTAAAATTGTTAAATAAAAATCCGGAAGATAGATATAAGACAGCAAGCAATATTTTAATAGATTTGAATAAAATAAAATCCGGAAGAGATGTTGAGATAGAAGATATAAACGATATTGATAAAACTGTTAAAATTGCTGAAAAAGAAGATGTTTTGAGAGAATCAGTTGTATACAAAACAAAATCATCTGAAACAAATGAGTCGGAAAATATTGATGTGAAAAAGAATAAGGTAAATTGGAAACTGGTAGGAGTTATATCATTTTTATTACTTGCCATATCAGGCATGATTTATCTAATAGCAAGTAATTTATCAAGTAAAAATCAAGATAGTTTAATGGTTACAGTGCCAAGTGTTATAGATGTAAATGAAAAAGATGCGATTAATCTTTTAACTGAAAAAGGTTTGGAAGTATCCATTAAAGAAAGAGTATTTGATAAGTCAATTATTAAAGGTAATGTCATATCTCAATCGATAAATTCTCAAACTTCTGTAAAAAAAGGCAGAGTAATAGAGCTTACCATCAGTAAAGGTAGAGAATTGTTAAGAGTGCCAAATATTGTAGGTTTTAGTCTTGATGATGTTAAAGATATTATAAAGAAAAATGGATTCAAAATAGGCACTACAAGTAATGAAGATTCAGATGCACCGAAAGGACAAATCATTAAACAGCTTCCTAAAGAAGGTGAAGAGGTAGAAAGCGGAACTGAAATAAATATTATTTTGAGTAATGGACAAAAAAAAGAAAAAACTGATAATAAAATTACAGTACCAAGTGTTTTAAGTTATGAACAAGAAGAAGCCATTAGTTTATTAAAAAAATCTAATTTAGATGTTAAAATTGAAAGTGAATCTAGTAATGTAGCAAGAAATCTTGTAATAAAGCAAAAGCCTGAACCTTCAAGTAAAGTTGAACAAGGCACTACTGTGACAATTGTTATAAGTACAGGTCCACAACAAAATCAGCAAAACAATGTAAACTTAAGAGAGTATGTATTTAATGTAAATGTTCCTAATACACCTAATAAAACATTTAATTTAACAATTATAAATAAAACTAATGGAAAAGTTGTTTTCAATAACACATTGAATAAAAATAATGCAAAAGAGGGTAAGTTGCAAATAAAATTTAATGCCGAATCAGATGCAAAATTTGATGTATATTTTGATGGAGAAAAAGCTGACGTAAATTATGGAAACTAAAGGAATAATTATTAAATCTCAAAAAGAGTTATATTATGTAAAATATAAAAATAAGACATATATGTGTAAAGCTAGAGGAATTTTTAGAGATAAAAACCTAAAACCTCTTGTTGGGGATAGAGTTGATATTCAAATATTAGATGAAAATACCGGATATATAGAAAAAATATATGATAGAAAAAATTCATTAATACGTCCTCCAATTGCAAATATTGATCAAATACTTTTAGTTCATAGTTTGACTGATCCTGAAATTAATTATGTTACATTCGATAAATATTTAGTAATGTTAGAGCATTTTAAGATACCGGTTAAAATAATTATAAATAAAGTTGACTTAGCAAAAGATGAGGATATAAAAAAATTTGAAGACATTTATAGTAAAACTAAATATGAGTATGTATTTACAAGTGCTAAAAACAATCAAGGTATTGGAAAATTAAATAAAATGATGAAAGATAAGATTTCATCATTTGCCGGACCATCAGGGGTAGGGAAATCTACAATATTAAATTTATTACATGAAAATTTTGATGTACAAACAGGTAAAATTAGTAATAAAACATCCAGAGGTAAACATACTACCAGGCATACAGAATTGTTTGAAATTGATGAAAATACATTTATTTTTGATACACCTGGATTTAGTGCATTAAACCTTGATTTTATTGAAAATTTTAGAGATGTAAAAAAATATTATCCCGAATTTGAGATATTTAAGGTGGGATGTAAATTTAACGATTGTGATCATATTAATGAACCAAATTGTTCAATAAAAAAAGAAATGGAACTTAAAAAAATAAGCAAAAATAGATATGAAAGTTATCTATACATTTATAATGAAAGAAAAAATGAAAGGAAATTTTAATGAAGGAATTATCACCATCATTGTTAGCTGCTGACTTTTATGATTTAAGGTCACAAATTGAAGAATTAAATGAAACAGATGTAAAATATCTGCATTTAGATGTAATGGATGGAAGTTATGTTCCAAATATATCATTTGGTCCTGATGTAATTAATAATTTAAGAAAACATACAAATTTAATTTTTGATACACATTTAATGATACAAAATCCGGAAAAATATATTGATAAATTTGTAGAAGTCGGAGCTGATATTATTTCATTCCATCCGGAAACAACCTTGCATCCAAATAGAGTTGTTTCTCAAATTAAATCAAAAGGTGTAAAAGCCGGAATTGTATTAAATACGCATACAGATGAAAATGTTTTAAAATATTTAATTCAAGATATTGATTTGGTTTTAATTATGTCAGTTGTTCCTGGATTTGGAGGTCAAAAATTTATACCACAAATTTTAGAAAAAATTAAAAGGGTTCGTAAAATTATTGATGAATCAGGAAGAGATATTATTTTAGAAGTGGATGGTGGAATTAAATTAGAAAATGCTAAAGAAATATCAGATGCAGGTTGTGATTTGTTAGTTGCCGGTTCCGCAATATTTAACAAGGATGGTATATCTAAAAATGTAGATGATTTTTATAGGGTAATAAAATAATGAAATCTAAGGCAGTAATTTTTGCAGGTGGGACAATTTCTGGATTAGAATATATTAGTTTGCTTAATGATGTAAAATTTGAAAATATTAGTATAATATGTGTTGATAAGGGTGTTAATTATGCTCTAGAAAATAATATTAATATTGATATTGCAATTGGGGATTTTGATTCAGTAAGTAAAAAATCTATTGATTATCTAAAAAATAGTGACATTAAAATACTTAATTTCAATAAAGATAAAGATATGACAGATATGGAATTAGCACTGGATTTTTGTTTTAAAAATAATTGTAAGGAAGTTTATTTGTTTGGTGCCACTGGTACAAGATATGATCATAGTATTTCAAATATTAATTTATTAAAAACATATTCATTAAAAGGGCTGAAGATATCTATAATTGATGAAAATAATTATATTTTTTATATAAATGAATCTACAGTTATAAAAAAATTAGATAGAAAAATTTCGATACTTCCAACTAATGAAAAATGTGTATTTAACTTGTATGGTACAAAATGGGAATTAGTAAATCACAATTTGAAATTTGGTAGCTCTTTAACTATATCAAATGAATTTTATAATGATGTTAATATCGAAATTTTAAATGGAGATATGTTTGTAATATTAAGTAAAGATTAAATATTGAAAAGTTCTTCAAGGGAAATTAATCCCTTTATTAACTTTTCTTTTTTAATTCTAGGTAATTGTTTGATTTTATATTCAAATTTTGTGGCTTCAATTTTATCGATACATTTTTTTATAAAGACATATTTTACAGGTACTCTTATTCTAGTGTATTTTGATGCTTTTTTGTTGTTATGTTTTTTAATTCTATTTTCAAGATTATTAGTATATCCTGTATAATATGAATCATCAGAACATTTTAAAATATATACATAGTTACTCATCTTTTAATATCCTATTAATTATGCTAAAATCAAACCCTTTTGAAGAAAGAAATCTAAAATATTTCTGCTTAATTTTATAATCACTTAGATCTTCATTTTTGTATTTTTTATTAAATACATTTAATGCATTTTTATATTCTATCTCATTATCGTATTCATTCAGGTATTTTTTTGAAATTTTACTGTCTATGCCTTTTTCTTTTAGCTTAAATTCAATCATTTTTTTACTTAAATATCTGTAAGTAATATTTTGTTTAATATATTCTTCAGCATATCTTTCATCATTTATTAAATCTAATTTTTTATAATATTGAATTACTTTGTTAATTGATGCAGAATTCTTTGTGCTTTGAGTTAGTTTTCTATGTATTTCAAATTCTGTTCTCATTTTATAATTTATAAAATTTTCTGCTATGTATTTGCAGCATTGGTAATTATCTTCTTCATCCAATAAATTATATTCCTTTTCATTAATGTCATGATTTGGAGCAAGGTTTAGTTTTTCATATAATTCATAAGAAATATTAAATTTGGTATTATCGTCTAAAGTGACTATAAATAAGTTCTTTTTTTCGTTAAAATTTATATTTTTTATATACATATTCACCTCTTAATAATAAGGATATATTTTAAATAAGAAAAAGTCAAAATGATTGTTATAATATTTAACCTTAAGGCTGGATAAATACTTGACTTTTTTGCATAAAAGTGTTATCCTAATGCAAGTATGGGGGAATTATGGCAGAAATAAAATTTGAAATAGTTGAAAATCTTGGTGTATTATCTACTAATGCAAAAGGATGGAGAAAAGAATTGAATCTTGTTTCTTGGAATGAAAGAGAACCAAAATATGATTTACGTGATTGGAATGAAGATCACACAAGAATGACAAAAGGGATTACTTTTACAGAAGAAGAAGCAAAAATTTTAAAAGAAATTTTAGAAGACGAATTTAAGTAAAATTACTAAAGGGCCTATGAATAGGTCTTTATTTATAAATAAAATATCAGAGGTTGTTATGATTTATGCTATAGCTGATTTACATTTAGATGTAACTAAGAAAAAGGATATGTCAGTTTTCGGCGGTAATTGGGGTGGTTATGAAGAAAAAATTTTTAACCAATGGAATGACATAATAACTAATGACGATTTAGTTTTGATACCTGGAGATATATCTTGGGCCATGAGGCTGGAAGATGCTGTGAAGGATTTAGATAGAATCGAAAAGCTTAATGGAACCAAGATACTGATGAAAGGTAATCATGATTATTGGTGGAGTTCGCTAAAAAAAATTAATAACTTAAATTATAAAACAATGAGTTTTTTACAAAATAACTCATTTATTTTTAACAAAAAAATTATTGTAGGTACAAGAGGTTGGGATAGTAGAAACTCAGCATCATTTGATGAAAACGATGAAAAAATATTTTCCAGAGAACTTGCAAGATTAGAGTTATCAATTAATGATGCGTTAGAAAGATTTAAGGAATATGATGAAATTATTGCGATGTTGCATTATCCACCATTTGATAAAAAATTGAATCCGAATGAATTCACTGAAATATTTAAAAAATATAATATAAAAAAAGTGATTTATGGACATATACATGGAAATTTAGCAAAAAAAATGCCTCATGGATTAATTGATGGTATAGAGTATTTTTGTGTATCTGGTGATTTGATAGATTTTAAACCAATAAAAATAACAAATTAGGGAGAATATATGACAGTAAGTGAAAAAGTATTATTAACTCAAGAGGGTTATAATAAATTAAAAGATGAATTAGAATATTTGGTAACTGTAAAAAGAGCTGAATGTTCAGATAAAATTAGAATTGCTAGAGGATTTGGTGACCTTTCAGAAAATGCTGAATATGATGAAGCAAAAGATGAACAAGCCAAAGTTGAGTCAAGAATTGTTGAAATAGAATTACAATTAAAAAATGTTGAAATTATTGATGAAAATATTAAGAAAAACAATAAGACTGTTTGTATTGGGGATACTGTAAAAGTTGTAGATTTAAACAACAAAAGAGAAATGGAATTAATGATTGTAGGTACAATAGAAGCAAATATTGCCGAAAGAAAAATTTCAAATGAATCTCCATTAGGAAAGGCATTATTAAATTCTAAAGAAGGAGAAACTGTAGAAGTTAAAACTAAGGTAAGTAAATTACAATACAAAGTTGAAAAAATTATTAGGTAGGTAATTATGGCAGAACAAAATATCAATGAAATGCTTTTGATTAAAAGAGAAAAATTAAAAATCTTAAAGGAAAATGGTAAAAATCCACATATAATTGAAAAGGCTCAAGTTGATTCTAAAGCTAAAAATATTGTTGATCAATTTGAAAATTATGAGGGGAAAATTGTTACAGTAGCAGGAAGAATTTTAGCTAAAAGAATATTTGGTAAAATAAATTTCTTCGTATTACAAGATGACAGTGGTAGAATTCAAATTTTCAACAGACACAATGTTTTAGGTGATGAATTATATAATGAAACTAAAGAATTAGATATGGGAGATATTGCTTTATTTAAGGGTGAGGTAATAAAAACTCAAACAGGAGAAGTTTCAGTATTAACACAAGAATTACAATTATTAACTAAATCATTGCAAATTTTACCAGAAAAATTCCATGGATTAAAAGATATGGATTTAAGATATAGACAAAGATATTTGGACTTAATCGTAAATCCGGAAGTTAAAGATGTATTTAGAAAGAGAACAAAAATTCTATCAGGGATAAGAGAGTTTTTAGATAATAGAGACTACTTAGAAGTAGAAACTCCAATTTTAAATACAATTGCTGGTGGGGCAAATGCTAGACCATTTATAACACACCACAATACTTTAGACATTGATATGTATTTGAGAATTGCAAATGAATTATACCTAAAACGTTTAATCGTTGGTGGTTTTGATAAAGTATATGAAATGGGAAGAATGTTCAGAAATGAAGGTATGGATGCAACACACAATCCCGAATATACTGCTATCGAGTTATATGAAGCATATGCTGACTATAATGACATGATGGAAATATTAGAAAATATGGTTTGTTCTGTAAATGAAAAAGTAAATGGCGGAAAGACAGTAGATTACCAAGGTACAACAATTGATTTCACAACTCCTTGGAGAAGAATCACAATGGTTGATTCTATTAAAGAAGAAACAGGAATTGACTTTAATGAAATTAAAGATTTTGAAACAGCTAAAAAATTAGCGGATGAACATAAAATTGAAGTTAAACCAAGCGATAGATTAGGAAATATTATTGTTGCTTTCTTTGAAGAATATGTTGAATCAAAATTAATTCAACCAACATTCATTACACAATATCCGGTTGAAGTTTCACCATTGACAAAGAGAAATCCTGAAAATCCGGATATGACTCAAAGATTTGAAGCGTTTATCTACGGTAAAGAAATTGCAAATGCATATAGTGAGTTAAATGACGCTGAAGATCAAAGAGGAAGATTTGAAGATCAATTAAGATTAAGAGAAGCTGGAGATGATGAAGCAAACTTATTAGATGAAGATTTCTTAAACGCTATCGAAGTTGGTATGCCTCCAACAGGCGGCTTGGGAATTGGGATTGATAGACTTGTAATGTTCTTAACAAACCAAACAACAATTCGTGACGTATTGTTATTCCCTACGATGAAGCCAATTGGTGGAGAAAAGATTTCTAAATCACAAAGCAATCAAGAAATATCTGCTCCAAAATTAGATTTATCAAAAGTTAAGGTAGAGCCTTTATTTGAAGAGTTTGTAGACTTTGAAACATTCCAAAAATCTGATTTCAGAGTAGTTAAGGTATTAAATTGTGAAGAAGTTCCAAAATCTAAGAAGTTATTGAAGTTTACATTAAATGATGGCTCCGGAGTTGATAGAACGATTTTATCAGGGATTAAAGAATACTATTCAGCAGAAGAATTAATTGGTAAGACATTAGTTGCAATCACAAACTTACCAGAAAGAAAGATGATGGGAATCCCATCACAAGGTATGTTGATATCTGCTGTATATGAATATGAAGAAAAAGAAGGTTTGAACTTGTTGATGTTAGATAGTAACATTCCAGCAGGGGCGAAATTGTATTAAAAAGAACTCATTTTGAAAGCTGGGGTAAAATTAGATATTTTCCTCAGCTTTTTTATAAAATGATATATTTGATAATATTATTTTAACTTTGTCGTAATTATTTATATTTATAAAATAATTATTTGAGAATAACATACTAATAAAGGAGGTCTAGGTTTGAACAATGAGATTAAATTATTTGAAGGTAAAGAAATTCGTTAAATTTGAGTTAACGAAAACGAATAATGGTATTTTTCAGTTATTGATATTGTAGGAGTATTATCAGAAGGTAAAAATCCTAGGGATTATTGGTATTGAGTAAAGAAAATAATGACAGAAGAAGATAAAAGTGAGTTGTCTACATTTTGTCGACAACTTAAATTAGAGTCATCCTATGGAAAAAAATACAATACTAAGCGAGCCTGTGAAAAAAAGTCTGTAAATACAAGATAAACTTCTTTTGGTAGAGTATAATTATCAAAGGAGGTTTTCTTTATGTCAAAGAAAAAAGAAGTATATCATGTAAAGCCCTTAACGGAAGGAAAAAGAAATATCATAAGCTCACTAATTGAGGAATATGATATAAAAACAGCAGAAGATATTCAAGAAGCATTAAAAGATCTTTTAGGTGGGTTTCGTCTCATAATAATGACAGAGGCAAATAGTTCAGTAAAATCAAGGGTTTTAGGACTTCTACTAAAATTTAAAACTGAAAAAATTAATAGTTGGTGTGCTGTTTAGAGCGGTTATTTAAAAAATAAATGTTGTAAACAGTGCATCAGCATATAGGAGGAATTCATATGTCTAAAATAAAAAAAGACAAAATTGAAGCACAAGGATTTTAAATTCAAATCTATACGGAAGTCTTTAAAAATGATTATATAAGTCTTACGGATATAGCAAAGTACAGGAATAGTGATGATCCACGATTTGTTATTCAAAACTGGATGAGAAATAGAAATACATTAGAGTTTATAGGATTATGGGAAGCTCTCAATAATGAAAATTTTAACCGTGTGCAATTCGACACGTTTAGAAATGAATCAGGATTGAATAGATTCACTATGACTCCGCAAAAATGGATAGAATCTACTAATGCAATTGGAATTATATCTAAGTCAGGAAGATATGGTGGAACATATGCACACTATGATATTGCGATGGAATTTGCATCATGGTTATCACCTGAATTTAAGTTATACATTATTCAGGATTATAAGAGACTTAAATTAGATGAGAACTCAAAATTATCACTAAGCTGGAACTTAAATCGAGAAATCTCAAAGATTAACTACAAAATCCATACTGATGCCATTAAAGAATATCTATTAAATGAACTTACTACGGAGCAGTTATCATATAAATATGCAAGTGAAGCAGATATGTTAAATGCCACTTTATTTAATAAAAGAGCAAAACAGTGGCGTGAAGAAAATCCAAAGATTAAAGGGAATATGAGAGACTATGCAAGTCTAAACGAGTTATTAGTTCTTGCAAATATGGAAAACTATAATGCCGTTCTTATTAGTAAAGGAATGGAGCAAAAGGAAAGAATGATAGAGCTTAGAAATCTTGCTAGAACTCAGCTTTTATCTTTAGAAAAACTAAATTCAATCGGTCTTAAAAGTTTGGAGAATAAAATAAATAAGTAATAAGAGGTTATTTATGAGATGGGTATTGAAAATAATATTATTTCCTATAAGTATTTTGCTATCAGTATTAACTGCTTGTCTGACATTTTTGCTTAGCATAGGTACAACTATTTTACATTTATTAATGGTATTTTGTATTATAGGGGCAATAGCAAGTTTTATAAACAAAGAAACAGCAACAGGTATTGAAGCATTAGTAATTGCCTTTATATTTAGTCCATATGGCTTACCTTTAGTCGGAGCAAGTATAATAGCATTTTTAGAATTTTTAAATATCAAAATTAAACAAATATAGAAATTTATATTAAATGATTACCAGGGCGATAGAGTAAAAACTATCGTCTTTTTCTTTACCCAAAATTGAAAGAAAGGAGGTGTGTTGATGGAGTTTGATTATTTTTATAACAGAGATGGGGATAGGTTTAGCTATTATATGCTACCTAAAGTACTTGTAACAGATGAGATGTTTAAACAGTTATCCTCAGAAGCTAAAATACTATATTCATGCCTATTAGAGAGAACTAGCTTATCATATCGGAATAAATGGATTGATGATGAACGCAGAGTATATATTATTTTTACGGTTGAAGAAATAATGAGAATCTTAAACAAGTCAAATAAAACAGCAGTAAAAATATTAAATGAATTGGATAGCAGTACTGGTGGGATAGGATTTATTGAACGAAAAAGACAGGGACTTGGAAAACCTAACATCATTTATGTTAAAGACTTCATGAGCATATTTCGTTCTGAGTGTAAAAATTACACTTCAGAAGTGAAGAATTTACACTCCAGAAATGAAGAAAATACACTTCAAGAAGTGAAAAAAGTACAAGGAAGTAATCCTTATAATAATAATCTTGAGTATAGTAATCCTGATTATAGTTTTAGCGAAAATGGATTAGGTACATTTCAAAATGTATTTTTAACAGAAGATGAAGTAATTGACTTAAAAGAAATACTTCTTAATAACTTTGAAAATTACATCGAAAGACTATCGACATATATTCAAAGTACAGGTAAATCGTATAAGGATCATAAGGCAACAATACTTTCTTGGTTTTACAAAGACCAAGGAAATAGTAGACAAAAGAATAAAGTTACAACATATAGTTTAGAAGATTATGAAACAGGAGAATATTTATGATAAAGCAACAAAATAAAGCATTAATTGATGGAATCGAGTATAACTAAAATCCAGATGCAGAGTATATAAAAGATGGTCATGCATACTGTAAAGTATGTAACCAAAGAAAAGATGGGGATGTTGTAGATTTTGGAGGTAGAAAATATATCTTTAAAAGTCATTGTGCTTGTGATAAAGAGCGACTGAAACAAGAAAAAGAGCAAGAAAAAAGAAGGATGATAGAAAGTCTTAAAAGGAGTTGCTTTAATTCTATTAGTCAATGGTCATATACATTTGATAATTATCGAGGTGATAAAGAACAATCATATATTGTTGCTAAAAATTTTGTTAAAGAATATGAAGCCATGAAAAAGGATAATGTTTGATTATTGTTCTTTGGTACAGTTGGAAGTGGTAAAACTTATCTTGCTTGTAGTATTGCAAATGCACTTATTGAGGAATATCAAGTCAGAGTAAAAATAAGAAACTTTTCTCAAATAATTAACGACCTTCAAAAAAGTGGTTTCGATTTTGATAAAAACGAATATCTAGAATCAATAGTAAATGTACCTGTTCTAATATTAGATGACTTAGGAATAGAAAGAGACACAAGCTATGCAAAAGAACATGTATACAACATCGTTAATAACAGGTATTTAAAACAAAAGCCAACGATTTTTACAACAAATCTTCCCTATGAAAAAATAAAAAATTCAGATCGAGGAGTTGAATACGAAAGGATTTACTCAAGAATTATTGAGATGTGTATACCCATCAAACTAACTGGAGAAGATTTTAGAAAGAGATTACAAAAACAAAAGCTACAAGAAAATAAAGAGAGACTACTTGGTGGAGGTGAAAGAACTTGATTAATGATGAAATATCTAATAGAACTTTAAATCTTGAAGCAAGGATAGGTAAGGCAACAGCAAAAGAAGTTTTGAAAATTCTACAAAAAATCATGAAAGAATCTGAAAAATTTGGTGGGCTTGACAAGCTTATTAAATCCAAGGGAAATAAAGTAAAGCTAAAAGATCTTGTTAAAAAAGGTCAGCTTGAAGAAATAAATGTTAAAGATGGAGAGTTAAGAAAGCTAAAAAGAGAGTTAAATAAACATGGTGTAAAATTTTCAATTATGAAAGACAAGGACACAAAAATTCACTCAGTATTTTTTCAAGCAAAAGACACAAAGGTAATGAATAAGGCATTTCAAAATGTTCTTCAAAGTATTGAGAAAAAAGAACATAGAAAAGAGTCTATACGAAAAAGTATTAAGAAATTTAAGGAGATGGCTAAAAACTCTGTTTCAAAGGAAAAAATTAAGAATAAGCAAAAGGAGCAGAGCCTATGATAGATAAAATATTAAAAGATATCAAAGGCTTGTTTAGGATGCAGGATAAGAAAAAATTTCTAAAGCAGAATATTCCTTATCTTGCATTTTTTTATGTAGGTAATATCTTTTCACACCATGTAAGAGCTTATACAGGTGGTGATATCATTGATAAAATATTTCAAGGTATATTGGAGCTTAACACGATGAGTTTTATCCCAAGCATTCATCCTACGGATATTTTAATGGGTTTGGTAATAGCAGGCTTAATTAAACTCATCGTATATACAAAAGGGAAAAATGCTAAAAAGTTCAGACAGGGAAAAGAATATGGATCAGCAAGATGGGGAACAAGAAAAGATATTGAGCCATATATGGATGAAAAATTTCAGAATAATATATTACTTACCCAAACAGAACGATTAACTATGAATGGCAGACCAGCTAATCCAAAGTATGCAAGAAACAAGAATGTATTTGTCATTGGTGGTTCAGGAAGTGGTAAGACTAGATTTTATGTAAAGCCCAATCTTAAGCAAATGCACTCATCATATTGTGTAATTGATCCTAAAGGATTAACCTATTAGGGACAGAGAAAATAATAAAAACTTGGAAAGTAGGTAATTCTCGTGTCAAATATGAAAAGAACAGGACAAACAGCCCTTTATGAGCGTTTAAGTCGTGATGATGAAATGCAAGGAGAAAGTAATTCCATCACCAATCAAAAGCAGCTACTTGAAAGCTATGCAAAAAGAAACGGCTTTGTAAATATCTATCACTATACCGATGAAGGAGTAAGCGGAAGAACCTTTGATAGAGAGGGATTTCAAAAGATGATAAAAGCAGTAGAAGAAAACAAAGTATCTACTGTGATAGTAAAAGATATGAGCAGGTTCGGCAGAGATTACCTCAAAGTAGGCTTTTACACTGAAATACTGTTCAAAGAAAAGGGAGTAAGGTTTATCGCAATCAATAACGGTATAGACAGTGAAAAACAAGCAGAAAGCGACTTTACCCCATTTCTAAATATTATGAACGAATGGTATGCAAGAGATACATCGAGAAAAATACAATCTATCTTCAGAGCAAGAATGGAAGAAGGTAAAAGAGTATCCCCAAGCGTTCCATACGGCTATTACAGAAACCCTAAGAACAAACAGGAGCTACTTGTCGATAAAGAGAGTGCAAAGGTCGTAAAACGCATTTACAGGCTTGTAATAGAGGGATATGGAGTAACACAGATAGCAGATATATATTAACCAAAGATAAAGTCCTTATCCCATCAGCCTATGCAGAAATACATTACCCTGAAAATAACCACAGCTCCAAGAAAAGAGGAATAGAAGACCCATATTTTTGGACACCTACCACAGTAGGTTATATCTTAGAAAAGCAAGAATATATGGGACACACTGTACTTGGTAAAACAATATGCCTTGATTACAAAACTAAGAAACGCAGAAAGGCAAAAAAGATGAACTCATTATCTTCAAAAATACCCACGAAGCCATCATTGACGAAGAAACATGGAACAACGCTCAACGATTAAGAAAAACAGTAAGAAGAAGTTCAAAGTATGGTACAACCTCACACCCATTTACAGGGATTTTAATCTGTTCCGATTGTGGAGAAAAGTTAAGCTATCGAGAGCCGGCAGAACATAAAGAAAAGAAATACGATTGTGATTATTGTTTTGTATGTCAACATTACAGACACAGAAAAGGTACTTGCAGTATGCACTACATCAAAGTAAAAACAGTGAATGAAATTCTATTAAAATAGATTAAAAAAATCACAGACTTTGCAAAAGAAGAAAAGCAAGAATTTCTAAAAGTGATGAACAAGTTATCCGATGAAAAAAGGGAAGAAAAGTATCAAGGGTATAAAGAAAAGTTAGAAAAACTGTCATCAAGAAATGGAGAACTAACAACACTAATTACAAAGCTGTATGAAGACCATGCACTTGGAAAAATTCCTGTAAAACACTTTGATAGATTATTTAATACCTATGATACAGAGCAACAAGATTTAGAAAAGCAAATACAGTATTTTGAACAAGAAATAGAAAGCTACCATCAGAGGAAAGTTGACACCGATAAATTCCTAAAAATGATAGAAAAATATACCGATATTGAAGAACTGACCGTACCAATGATAAATGAATATATAGAAAAAGTTGTAGTCCATGAAGCAACAGGGGGAAGAAAAGGCAAAGACCGAAAGCAACAAGTCGATGTATACTTTAATTTTATAGGAAATATTCAATTAAATAAAAATGAAAAGAGTTAGAGGCTGCTGATTTAAGCTATTGATTTTCATAAGATGATATCGTAAACTATAATTAACCAAAGAAAGAAGGCTAAATAATGAAAAATAGAATTGAAGAATATAGAAAACCATTAGGTCTATCACAACATAGACTAGGTAAAAAAATTGGAATATCAAGAACAATATTAATAAAATAGAAACAGAAAAAACTATCCCCAGTCTAAAAAAGGCAAATGATATTGCAAATGCTTTAGGAGTTTGTATGTATCAGATTTTCGATTTAGATGGAGAAGAAACATATAAATGTCATAAGTGAGACTGTTGTTAAGACTTATATGATTATATTTAGTAAAAGAGAGGTGAAATTTATGAACTATAATAATCCTCAGAGGTACAAAAATGGAGATTTATTACTTTTCGATGAAGAGTTTAACAATTTATTAAAATAAAATCGAAAGGGAGGAAATCTAAATGTTAAAGAAAAAACTAGTTGCTACAGGTTTAGCAACGATGATGATTATTGCGTCTATGATAGCGATGCCAGTAAATGTTTTTGCAGCTGATATTATTAATGATCAGCAAGTTGAAGAAAATATATCTTTTGAAATTAGAGATACTAACGATTTAGCTGTGCTTTCAGAAGAATTAGATAAGTTTATTGCACAAAACCCCACAGCACAGAGTTTGAACAAGAACAACATCTTATTTCTTTTATGAAAAATGGTGGACTTAATCGTGTTTCTTTAAGGAGAATAGGTGATTATTTACCTGGTTATAATAGTTTAAATTCTGCTGAGAGAAAATTAGCTCTTGCACATCCAATTCAATCGGTAAAGGTATATAATGCTGGGAATAGTGCTACATCGCAAACTATTGAAGTTTATGGGAAAAACGGTTGGCAAGATAATTCTGATGCTTTTAGACATTGTTTGTGGAATGCATTAATGAAACAATCAATAGGAGAGTCAGCAGCAGAACAATGGGCTACAGCTCACGAATATGATTTTAGTGGAATTGATAAAACTATGGATTTGCATAACAATAGTGTTGGAAGAAGTATAGACGTTTCAGGAAAATCATTATCGAGTATTGTTAGTTCAGTTAAGTCAAAAGTAAGAAATGGATATTGTAGACGAATTGTAAATGGTTCATTAGTTGCAACAAACGGTGAAGGTATGTAATTTGTATTTAATCGAGACAGCGATTTTTCATGCGCTGTCTCTAATTTATATAACAGAGGGGAATGAATTTTCAATATGAAAAAGAAGGAAATTATCATTTTTATAATTTTTTTAATATATACAGTATTAGGATGTAGTTATGTTTTTTTCTCGCGTAGCAAGTTAAATAATGTACTTTCAACAAAATTTGGGTTTGCTCATTTGTACTCTTTTTCTACATTGATAGGATTTATGATGATAATTTTTTCGATATTGATGATCTCAATATCAATATTTAGAAATGGTTTTAAATTGAAAACTGATGTTGCAAATATAATTTTAATGGGCACTTCGATTTTTTCTATATTATTTATTTATTTTGGAATGGATAATAAAAAAATCGAAGCACAACATACAGATAATAGAACAATAAAATTGGTTGAATGGAATGTAGCTAACAATATAAACGAAAAAAACATTCAAGATATTTTTGGTAAATTTGATGCTGATATAGTAGTATTTCCGGAACTGGACGGATACGAAAAAGGAGATATGTCTAATAAAAGATTAGCTAATTTATTTAAACAAGCGAATGTTGATTTTGAAAAGTATGTGGCATATGTATCAGAACCAACAGAAGGAAGTATAGCACCCGTTACAATTGTAATAAAGAAAACTTTTGGGAAATATAACATTTACAATAAAACTCCGATGACAAGATTTGGAACGTTGTACCTATCATCAACGTCAAAAAATAATCCGGATATTATTGGATTACACACAGCACCTCCGCTTCCAGGACTAATGAGCTTATGGCAAAGAGACCTAGATTTAATTGCAGCAATTTCTAATAACAATCAAGATTCAATAATAATTGGTGATTTTAATGCGACGATGAAACATGGAAACCTTAATAATATTAAAACACACATAGATATTTTGGAATATGCCGCAAAACTTAATTCGGGAACATGGAACACAAAGCTTCCATCAATTTTTAGAGTAAGAATAGACCATATTTTAATACCGAGAAATAAATATAATGTGAAAAGTGTAGAAATTAAAAAGTATCCAAATTCAGATCATTTGTGCGTGTTTGCTGAAATACAAGAATAAAAATACGATTACATTATAAGAATAGCGACTAAGAATAAATCTTAGTCGCTATTCTTTGTTCAAAAAACAGAAAGAGAGGAAAATAAAATGAAAAATATAGATGAAAAAATTTTGATGTTGAAAAGATAATTCAAACACAGATAATGATAGAAGCTGTAAGGAGTGCCTTATCTAAACTAAGTGTTGATGAAATAGAAATAATTGATAGGCTATATTTTGATGATGAAACTCTTAGGAAAGTCGCAAAAGAAAAAAGCATATCGCATCCAGCTTTGATTAAGAGAAGGAATAAGATATTAGAAAAGCTAAGGGAGCTATTAAAAGACTTTAGATAGAAGTTTTGTAAAGGAGCAGGCAGAGTAAAATTTGTCTGCTTCCTTTAATGGAAAGCTAACTTGACATTTATGGGAGTAGCGATTATACTATATGTAAAGCTAACTTTCCGTTCTAGAAGGAGATATAATGTGAAAAATAGACTTGAAGAAATCAGAAAAGAAAAAGGTATAACGCAAGAAGAATTAGCTAATGCTCTTGAAGTATCAAGACAGACAGTTGGTTCTTTGGAAAATGGAAGATATAATCCGTCCATTATGTTGGCATTTAAAATTGCTAGGTTATTTAATTTGTCAATTGAAGATGTATTTATTTACGAGGAGGAAAAAAATGAAAAATAATAAAATATGGTATATAGGATATGTAATAGGAATCTGTAGCTTAATTTTAGTGTTTGCCCTCAAGTTGAATGAAGCTACCGAAATTGCATTAACTTTTATTTTTGCTATTTGTGTATCCGTGTCGCATGTGAAAATTATGCATCATAAAATGATGGAGAAAGACCATGATTACAAAGTAAGCGTAAGGGATGAAAGAAATGAAAAAATCAGAGATAAGGTAAACGCATCAATGGCATCTATATTAATGCTTCTAATGGGAATGATTGCAGTTGTATGTATTTCGGTAAAAGCATATTTACCAGCAGCTCTTTTAGCAATTTCAGTTGGGTGTTCTCCAATAATTATGTTTTTTATCAATAGATATTATGAGAAAAAATATTAAGATAAGCCTTGACCTGTCCATTAGGGACTGGGATATCCTTTAATAAAGGAGGTGTTAGACCATGCTTAGAAATGAAATTCAAGAGAAAACAGGTTTGACTAGAAAAGCAATCGAGTATTATGAAGAAAAAGGTTTGATTAAGCCTTTAAAATTGGAAAATGGCTATCGAGATTATAGTAATCAAGATTTAGAAACTCTAAATAAAATATATTTGTTTAGAAAGATTGGTCTAAGAATATCTGAGATTGAAGAATGTTTATCGTCAAGTAGTAGATCACTAGCTTCAATTCTTAGAAGAAAAGAATATCATTTGGAAATTGAACAAAAAAGAAAAGAAGTTATTGAATTGATGGTTAAAAAGGAAAGCCAAGATATTATCAATGGTAAAATTGCTTTGATTGAAGCGGAAGAAAGCATTTATGAAAAATTAGAAAATGCCTTCCCTGGATATTTCGGACAGCTAATATTTTCTGCTTATCAACCATTTTTGAATGAGACATTGGACGAAGAAGGCAAAGTTGCATATAAAGAGTTTGTTACATATCTAGACAGCCTACCTTCATTTACACTTACCAAGGAAGAACAAGAGTATATCGAAGAAGTTAGCACTATTTATGATATGAACACATTAAAAGAAGTTAATGAATCCAAAATTAAGGCTATAGAGAATTCTGAAAAATGGCTAGAAGAAAATAAGGAGATATTGTCTCAATATCAAGATTATAAAAACAGCTATGAGTATCAAAATAGCCTAATGAAAATCATTCAAGATAAACTACAAAAATATATGCAAGATAACAAGTACTATGAAATAGCAATTCCACTCATTAGAAAGTTTAGTAAAGGATATAACGAGTATTACCGTAAGTTGTTTATTGCAAATGATGAATATCTTAAAATTATTGATTAATAAGGAATATGGCATCGGCTTCGAGAAAGTCGGTGCTTTTTCTTTTTCAAAAAATGAAAAATCTAGTTACCAAGAAGGATAAATTTTAACTCTAAAAGTGTAGGGGGAAATTTATCCTTTTGCTTTTAAGTAGAAATGAACTATTCCCAAAATAAGCAAAATATTCCTACATGGCATTAAGCCATTTGTACCTTGACAACTGAATAGACCATGGTAGGACTTTATCCATTTGCTGAGAATTATGACCTACGCCAAGACTTTTCTGCTGAGTAATTCGGTTTAAATAAATACTGGGAAATCCAAGGATAAAAGAAAAAGAGCGATAGATAGGAATACATAAAGGATAGTGTGGCAACTAATCTTCTGTGATGTAAATGGTGATAATGATATTTCAATAGTTTAAGCTGGCTCGTCTAAATAAGGGGCGGTGGTTAGATTCCAATGTAGCAGCCAATGAACCTACCAATGTCAAAAAACTTATTACTTTATATTTATTTGTATAAGGAGAATTGATATGGATGAAAATATAAAGATTTCGGATAAAGCTTTTTTAACATTGAAAGAAGCATCTGATTATTTTAATATTGGACAAGATAAAATAAGAAAACTTACAAATGAAAAAGAGTGTGAATTTGTATTATTTAATGGAAGTAAAAGACTTATAAAAAAAGATAATATTGAAAAATATTTAAATGGGCAGTATTCAATTTAGAGTATTTTAAATAAAATGAATTCGTGATATAATCATTTAAATGAGTTCTTTTTTAGAAAGGACAGGTAGTTATTTTGAATAGAAGAAAAGACAGTAAAGGAGTAGTTCTTAAAGAAGGTGAGCATCAAAGAGCAAATGGGACATATGAATATAAGTGGAGAGATAAAATAGGTAAAAGAAAATCAAGGATTAAAGGTAGCAACTATTGATTGCGTTCATACAGTATTACATCAGGTTTTAGAATTAGCAGTTGATGATGAGTACCTTAGATTTAATCCATCTGATAATGCATTAAAAGAATTAAAGGTAGCTTATCGAAATGAAACGCCTAAAAAAAAATCTATGACAGTTGACGAACAAGAAATATTTGAAAATTTTTTGTTTTCAAGTAATGAATATAAAAGGTGGTATCCTATATTCATTGTTATGTTATGGACAGGAATGAGAGTAGGAGAAGTTACTGGATTACAGTGGAAAGATATTGATTTTGAAAATAATTTAATTAACGTTAATCGCACCCTTGTTTATTATAGTAAAGGGAAAGGGTTAAGTAATAAGTATGCAATAAATACGCCAAAGACAAGATCGGGTAAAAGAACGATTCCTATGATGAAAAAAGTAAAAGATGCTTTGATTATGGAAAAGCAGATGCAAAAAATATTTGAAATTAAGTGTTGCGACTCTATTGATGGACTTTGTGATTTTGTATTTTTAAATAGATTTGGGAAAGTGCATAATAATGGTACATTGAATAAAGCATTGAGAAGGATAGTTAGAGATTGTAACTTAGCCTTAATTGATAAAAATAAATCAACCAATTTAGTTTTAGTTCCACATTTAAGTAATCATATTTTTAGGCATACATTTACTACTAGGCTTAATGAACAAAACATTAATACAAAAGCTATGCAGTCAATTCTAGGGCATTCAGATATTTCGACGACTATGGATATATATGTAGATGCTACACAAGATTTCAATATAGAGCAGATGAAAGTTTTTGAAAATGCATTTAATCTAAAGAATTATTAGTTACTACAGTTTTACGACTGATTTACGACAATTTACTAGATACTTAGATAGAGATATGAATAGTTGTAATATATGAATTATATTGAAATTATTGGGAATTTAATATTTATAGAGTTTTAAATAGTTAACAAAAATTTTTTGATATATTCCCAACGATGAAGCCAATTGGTGGAGAAAAGATTTCTAAATCACAAAGCAATCAAGAAATATCTGCTCCAAAATTAGATTTATCAAAAGTTAAGGTAGAGCCTTTATTTGAAGAGTTTGTAGACTTTGAAACATTCCAAAAATCTGATTTCAGAGTAGTTAAGGTATTAAATTGTGAAGAAGTTCCAAAATCTAAGAAGTTATTGAAGTTTACATTAAATGATGGCTCCGGAGTTGATAGAACGATTTTATCAGGGATTAAAGAATACTATTCAGCAGAAGAATTAATTGGTAAGACATTAGTTGCAATTACAAACTTACCAGAAAGAAAGATGATGGGCATCCCATCACAAGGTATGTTGATATCTGCTGTATATGAATATGAAGAAAAAGAAGGTTTGAACTTGTTGATGTTAGATAGTAACATTCCAGCAGGGGCGAAATTGTATTAAAATAAAAAAACAAGATGATTTGGGCAGAGCCCTGCGGATTGATTCGAAATCATCTTGTTTTTTGTCTGTAAAGTTATATTATTAAATTTATTTATGGAGTTGTCGATATTTTGTCGACAACTGAAACTTAAGTTATTAGATTTTGTATATGTCTCAAAGTTATAATTATTTTAAGTTAGTAAACATTAAAATTAAATAAATCTAAAATATTGTAAATGATTTATTATTTATCATTATTAATATATTAATATTTCTAAATAATTAATTATTATTTAGATTATATATTGAAAAAAAAACATAAATATGTTATCTTGGAGTTAAGAAATATTAAAAAAAGGAGGTATTTGATGAATTTTAATAAGGTTCGAAAGATTTTGCTTGGGATATCATTTGTATTATTAGTGTTTATTTTTAATAGTTTTACATTTGCGATAAATGGAGATTTGGAACATATACATGGAAATGTTGATTGGGGATTTTATAAACACGGTTATGCTATAACTGAATCTACAGCACCAGAAAACATATTAATGAATAAAATAACGGTTAGTTTTAATGATAATTCAGGTTATACAAATTTTGCTTCAACTGCAAATAGTACATATTGCAAAGTAACTACAAATAGATTGAATGGTAGAACAGGTACACATTATGCATATTATTATGTAGATGGAAATCAAGTTCATGAATCAACACAAGCTTGGAAATTCAACAATTAATATAATCAAGAAAAGAAAGATAAAATTTTATCTTTCTTTCATTGATTATATTACAAAGAGGTAAATATGATTAAATTAAATAATATTTCAGCGGGATACAATAATAAAATAATCTTAAAAAATATTAATCTGGAATTAAATGAAGGTGAAATAGTAACAATAGTTGGCAAAAGTGGAAGCGGTAAGTCAACATTGTTAAAACTATTAAATGGTACTTTAAAGCCTAGAGATGGTAAGTATTTTTTTAATGGAAATGAAGTTAATATTATGTCTGATGATGAAATTAAGTTAAAATGTACACGAAAAATTGGATTTGTTTGGCAAAATTATAGACTTATACCTGATATTTCTGTATTAAACAATATCATGATACCATCAATAATATATGGTGAAAAAGTTGATAAAAACTATTTAGATGAAATTTTAGATTTGCTTGAAATAAAAAAATACAAATATTCATATGTATCTGATTTATCTGGAGGGGAGCAACAACGAGTTGCTTTAGCAAGGGCAATTATGCTAAATCCTAAAGTTATAATGGCTGATGAACCGACAGGTGCACTTGACAGTAAAACATCAAATAATTTAATTGAATTATTTTTAGAGATTAATAAAAAATATGATACATTGTGCATAATAGCAACTCATGATACAGATTTAGCAAAAATTGGTACTAAGAAAATTACAATTTCTGATGGGGAGATATTTAATGAAAAGTAGTCTAAAGCTGATAAAAGCTTCAATCAGCAAAAAATCACGTAATTTTTGGATAACTTTATTTATTTCTTCAATTATTTTGCTAATTTTATTTTTTTCAAATTCTATAATAAATATAAATCAGGAAAGAATAATTGATAGTAAATTTTCCTTATATGGATCTTTTAATACAATAATTTATCAAGAAAAAGATGAATATATAGATACAGGATATAATTCACATGCATATATTGATATTTTTAAACAAGGAGATTTTATTGTTGGAAGTTTTTATAATGGAGCGGAGAATTATTCTTTTTCATCAAATAATGACTATATAAAGAATTTAGAACATGATAGTGCTATAATAACAAAAAGCTTAGCTTCAAAACTAAAGATTTTAATTAATGATAAAATTAAAATAAATGGTAAAAAATTTACTGTAAAAAGTATTATTAATGACTTTGGATATAATTGGATAAAAGGCTTTAGAGAGGAAAATAAAAAATTATATACTCCAAATGTATTAATAAATAACCAAACATTTTTAAATTTGCAAAAAAATGAAAATTATAGGATTACATTATTGAATGAAAATGAAGTTAATAAAATTGATTTTAATAATATAAAGGGAAATTACTATGAAAATAAACCAATAAAAGATGACGCAAATTTGTTTTTATTTTCATATCCAAAAGAGTTTTATTTTACTCAAATTTCTATACTATTTTTATTATCTTTTTTTATCTTTAGTTCATATACTATTAATTCTAAAGAAAGATATTTATTATATAGGCACTTAGGAATTCGAGAATCTAATTTATTTCTTGTTGTAAGTTTAGAAATATTGATAATTGCTTTTAGTTGTATATTACTTAGTTTTACATTAAATGTATTGTTAGTTTATTTGTTTAAAAATGCCATGAATATTTCAAAAGTGGAATATAATATTATTAAAGGATATTTTTATGTTAGACTTTACATTTTTTCTTATTTATTTGCAGCAACTGTCTGTGCAATATTTTCAAGTAAAATATTAAATCAAAAGCAAAATTCAAGCAACATTAAAAAAGACAAGATAATGTCATTAAGTAAAATATTAAAAGGTAAAAGTAATTTAATAGTTTACTCATCAATGATATTAATAATTATATATATGTCATTTACGTTCATTGGTTCATTAAATAATATTGAAAATAAAAATAAAATAGTTGAATTATATGGACAAATAAAAAAAGACTATGACTTTCAGATTAATTATATTGAAAAACATATTCCTCAAAATTACATTTTAAGAGGAAATGATTTTGTAAATGTTGCTGATTATATGAATAATAAACTTGATATAACTCAATTCTATTATTATAACCATAATAATCAACTTTCAGATGTTTTAGAAAAATTAAAAAATAATAAATATATAAAAAAGATTGATCAATTTTATGAAAATTATTATGTATATATTCCTTTGAGAAAAGAATTAGTAGATTCACAATTTTTTAAAATACTTAATAATGGTGTATTAAATACAAATGTTGATTTTTGGAAAAAATATTTTAATGAACAAAATAAAAAACTTGTATTAGCAAATATTATTGCAATGCCAGACTTTATTTTAGAAACTGTGCTTAAAGAAATTTCCAGTGAAGTTGATATTACGAATTTATTAAATGGAGACTCCGGAATACTTATTTCACCATCAATCAGTTTAACATCAGAAGATTCCTCTTTAGATAATCAGAAAACATTTTATTGGGAATATAAAGAATCGGGGGAAAATATATTACGAGATGAAAAGTTGTTAGATTATAATGACATTGATATATACTTTCCTAAAGCAAATGAAAACATTGCAGGATTTTTGAATGATAAAATTTTAGATAAATTAGATGTTAAAGTAGATAAAGTCAATTTGCCATTGGTATCAAAGACTTATAAAAATATTGGATGGTTCGATTTAGATAGTCATGTACTTTCATCATATAGAATATTAGTTTCAGATAAGTTTTTTAAGAAAAATAACATTAATTATGAGCCTACAAGATTACATATTTATTTAAATAATTTTGATAAAGCCAATGATGTTGCAAAAGAAATATATAATTCAACAAGCAAGATTAAGAATTTACATATAAAAAATTTATCAAACTATTTAGAGGAATTTCACAACTTCCAATATCTTAAATCATTTATTATAGTTTTATATATAATATTAATATTTTGCATTTTGTTTTTTTCTTCAATTGGAGCTTTAAATACATACTGGATGCTAAATGAAAATTATTTTATTTTGTTTAGAGATTTAGGTATGACAAATCGAAATTTAATATTATTAAATATGAAAAATTTATTTAAATATTTTATAGTATTATTTATCATTCAAATAGTTTTTTATTTTATTGTTTATAAAAATATAAGTAGTTTTTATAATAATATTAATGTTTATATTAGAATTATGATACAAATAATACCATTTGTTTTTAATTTAATTGTCTCTTATATTATTTTTAAGAAAAGAAGTAGAGAACTAAATAGCTAAATTTATTGTGGATTAATTTTAATTTAATTCAATAATATAGTACAACGTACTAAAAAAGGTCTATGCTAATATAGCATTTTTAATTACACTATAATTATACTAAAACAAGATGATTTCTCACGTCCTCGGGCAGAGCCCTGCGGATTGATTTGGAATCATCTTGTTATATATATCTTTTAATAGAATGGAATGAATTGGTAAAGATAATATAATGGGTTTTAATTATAGTTTTATTATAAATCAAACCAAATATTTATATACAAAAATAATAGTTTTAAATTTTAAGATATTATTAAAATAAAATCAAACTAAAGCTGGTTATTACATAGTAATGGTTTGATTTTTTAGCTTTTAATAGTGTAAATAATCAAACCAATATCAATAATTAATTACTTATGGTATTAAATATTTTTTTATTATTAAAAAAAATAAAACCAATATAGTTTTTAATTTGATTATGGTATTAAATAAATTAAAGGTAAAAATATAACATGAATATTAGAAAAATGATAGATTTAATTTATCTGTGTCTCTATAAGCAAAATAAAGTATGTAATTTAAATTGCTTATGGAGTTTTTTTAATTAGATTTTTAAAACGAAAAAATGAAGTGTTTGAATTCTCTGAAAAATATTATTTACTAATATTTTTTTATTTAAGAATTATAATATATTGACAAGTAAAATTTTCAAGAGTATAATAATGAAAAGTATACTTGGCAGGAGGGGTTTATGGATAAGGAAGATATTTTAAATAAATTTAAGATTGAAAATAGTTTGGGGGATGTGCGAGAAAATTATGTTAGTGTAAAATCATATTCGTATGGGATTATTTTTTCTACAGTTACATTCTTATTGATATTTATTATATCATTGGTGAAAAATTTAGATTATACAACTGCTTCTCTTATGTTTGTATCTATAATTATTGGCAATTCGACATATAAATATTTTAAGGAAAGAAAAAATATGAAGTTTTTACAAAAAATATTTTATATATGTTTTATAATAGGTGGGAGTATTCTTTATATCTCTTATTTAATTAAGATAGTTGGTTAAAATGAATGAGAAATTAAAGTTAAAAAATAGACTTAAAAGTATAAGAAATGAAAAAAAAATTACTCAACAAAATTTGGCTGATATGGTTGGAGTTTCAAGGAATACCATTAGTTCAATAGAAACCGGTGAATTTTGTCCTACATCCAGACTTGCATTAATATTGTGTATTGCATTGGATAAAAAGTTTGAAGATATATTTTATTTTGACTTGGAATAAAAGTTATTAATTATATTAGTTAGTAAATTTTCTAGGAATTATACATTTTGTGATAAGATTTTGCAAGGAGTGATATTTTATGAGACTATGGCATGAAGAAATTATTAATAAACTACCCAGACAACAACTATTAGGACAACATAGAGAATGCTGTGCACTTAGAGGTAATGGCTGGGGGAAACCACATTCAACTGTAAATTATGTGTTTAACTATAATCCTTACAAATTATATCAATATCACATTTTGATACTGAATGAAATGGAAAAAAGAGGTTATAAACCTGATAATTTTTGGAGAAATTCAAATTATAGAGGAAAAACATGTGCTCCATATTATAGTGTTGAAGAAATTGAATTAACGAAACCCGTATATCCTGAACATGATGATGAATATTTGAAAGAGTGTATTGAAAACTTATTTGAAAAAGGGATAGAAATTTAGAAAAAATAATTTTAAAAGGATGAATTTATGTGTCTTATTTGTGAAAGAATAAAAATAATTGAAGATGGTACAAATCCATATTTTGTTAAAGAGTTGAATACGGGATATGTAGTTTTAGGTGATCATCAATATTTTAAGGGGTATACGATTTTTATTTGTAAATATCATAAAAATGAAATTTTTGAATTAGATAGGGATTATAAAATCAAGTATTTAGAGGAAGTGTCTATAGTTGCAGAAGCTGTTTCTAATGCTTTTCAATGCGAAAAAATGAATTATGAATTGCTTGGAAATGGTGATCCTCATTTACATTGGCACCTTTTTCCAAGAAATAATGGTGATTTAGGAGAATACGGACACAATGGAAAAGGTCCAGTATGGTGGATTCAGATGGAAAAAATGTATGATGATTCAAATCGACCAACAGATATGGAACTAGATAAAATGAAACAAAAGTTACTATTTGAATTAAATAAATTAATTTGAAAAATAGTCAAAATTATTTTTAGTATAAAAGGAAATAATTAAAATGAACATAGAATTAATTGAAGCAAACGAAAAATTAATAGAAATATCATGTTTTCTTATAAAACAATTTTGGAAAGAGCATAATGGTGTTTTCCTTGATGATATAGAAATAGAGGTTGATTATAAAAATTGGACTGATAATGGTCACAAATTATTTTTAGTAAAAGTTGAAAAAAATTATATTGGATTTGCGCATCTTGGAAATAGAGGAGCTAAAATTGATTGGTTAGAAGATATTTTTATAATTAAAGAATATCAAAATAATGGAATTGGAAGTAAAGTAATTAAGAAACTAGAAAAATATGTTAAAGAATATTCACAATCTTTATATATAGAGGTTGCAGCAAGAAATTTAAGTGCAATGAGATTATACAATAAATTAGGATATGATTGCTTAAATACTATCACAATTAGAAAAGATTTTAATGAAGATGATTTTGATATTATTAAAAGGGAAAAAATTGATGGATACAATTTTAATATTAAAAAATATAAAAAGAGTACGAGATAAATAAAATGATAGTTAAACTAAATAAAAAACACATAGATAAAATTGATAATAATTTTATTGAGCAAAATTGGGGATCAAGAAAAGTTATTTTAGAAAAATATTTAATTGAGCAACAAAATAATGAAAGAATAGTTATTGTGGATGAAATTGATAATGACTGTACAGGATATATTACATTAGTTATTAATCAAAATTCTGGACCATTTAAAGATACAAATATCCCAGAAATTGTTGACTTTAATGTTTTTGAAAAATATCAAAAAAATGGAATAGGTCAAAAACTTTTAACTGCAGTTATAGATAAAGCTAAAGAATTTAGTGATAAGGTAGGTATTGGTGTAGGATTAAATTCAAATTATGGTAAGGCTCAAAGATTATATGTAAAAAATGGATTTATTCCAAATGGAACTGGAATTTATTATGAAGGTAAAGTTTTACCAGTAAATGAAAAATGTATAAATAATGATGAATTAGCATTGTATTTTATAAAAGAAATTAAATAATTTTTTGGAGGATTAATGCAAATAATTTTTGTTAGACATGGCGAAAGTGAAGCAAATAAATTAAATAAAAATGAATATACCATATGTACAGGACAATTTGATACACCACTTAGTGAGTTAGGTATTAAGCAAATTTTAAAATTGAGAGATAATGAAATTTTTGAGAAATTTGATAAATTATATTCATCAGATTTGATTCGTGCTTATGATACAGCATTAGCTATCACATCATCAGAAAATATTATTGTTGATAAAAGGCTTAGAGAAAGATCTTTAGGAGCTTTTGAGGGGCAATTAGTTAAAGAATTGAAAATACATCCTGAATATTCAAAATATTTTTATGATGAAGAATTAAAACATTTTGCTCATAGTTTTGTAGTCAAAGCACCTGGTGGAGAAAATTATGCCGATGTTGAAAATAGGGTTAGATTATTTTGGGAAGAAATTAAAGATAAGAATTACAATAAAATCGTTATTGTTGCACATTTATATACTATTAGAGTATTTTTTAAGATATTATTTAATATTTCGGAAGAAGAGTGTATAAATTACAAAATCAATAATGCAGAGCCATTAGTAGTAAATATTTAAGTGTATTTCAAATTTATTTTATTTTTAAAGTATTTTGTTGGTCAAAAGAGATAATATTTTATTCTTTTAGAAAATTAATTTAAAACTATTTACAAAAAAATATTGACATTCAATACTGCCTGACTTTTTGATTTAAACATAAAAATATGATGCTAAGCTAGGTTTTAAAACCTATGGCTTAGCATATCATTGTTTGTTAACCACAATAAGAAAAAGTACGCAATTTTGCATACTTTTTTGCTTTTTATATTACATTCTTATCTGAGCTATTACTGTTCTTATAAGTTTTTTAAGTATCATTAAATTTTTTTACCATTGAAGAATTAGGAAATATATTAACTATATATTATACAAAGTGTCTAGATTGTAACGATAGTTGAAAATAGTATAAAATAACAGGAAATTATAAGTATCTGGTCTTAATTATTTAAATAAACGACTTCTAATTTTTTATTCGAATTTTCTGATATTTTAAAGTTATATTCCTTATTAAAATCGATTATTAATTCTTCAGTAATATTAGTCGATAAATTATCTTCTAATATAATGTTTGACGATTTTGCCTTGTCAATGTCTTTAGTTAAATAAAATTTGAATTTAATTTTATCATTTTCTTTTATCTTATAAGGACTTCTGCTTTTTATTTTAAAATTTACACTACTTCCTAATTGCTTAAAATTAGACTTTGTTATAGAAGAACCTCCTGATACTTTATTATTTATGTAATATTCATAAGAAATCATATAGATTTTATCATCTAAATCTAAATTTATATTTATAGATAATTCTTTTTTTTTGTTACATCCAGTAATAGTTATCATTATTAAAATTATAATAATAATTGTTTTTTTCATAATAAACCTTTCTATTGAAAATAATACCATCCTCTTTCAAAATAGGTTGTATATTTTTCTAAAGGAATAAGACTATCATAAGCTCTTGCACTAACTGAATATAAATTCGTATCATGTATGTTTGCTGCGTGTTCAGTATATTTTCTACCTCCTATAACACTACTTCCTTGTCTTGTGTAGTCTATCCAACCTTGTCTTACATTTCTATTCGCAACTAATCCATATCCATCTGATGATTTTGTTTTGTAAATTGCTCTAAACTGCAAGTATCCATCATAGATAAATTGGAGAGTTTCTGTAGATATAGCATAATTAGGAGAACTTATTTCATTAGACCTTAGTGAAAAAGGCTTTAATTCACCATTATTATGAGCTGGGGTTTTTATTGTATTTCCTATTATCATATCGTCTTTTATATATTCTCCATCTATTAATTCTACATTATTTGCTTTTGCTGTATTTATTGATATCACTAATATAGTACATATTAATAATATTAATGTTATTTTCTTAAACATATCATCTTCCCCCTTTTTATTTTTTAACTACTAAATTGCGAACCTTTTCTTATTCCACATTTCCATATTTATTATATATACTATTTACAATAATATAATATCATTTATTTATTTTTTTTCAATAGAAAAAGTTTTCTTATTTATTTATATAATATATATTTTTATATAGAAAAGGAGATTTTAAGTATATTGGAATTTTATAAAAAAATATTTGAAACTTTTATCACTTTAAATCGGAGAGATAAGTTTTTATTCCATTTATTAAGCTGTTGACGAAATTTTAATAAGATT